>JAESTK010000286.1 GCA_016763645.1 Flavobacteriales bacterium | reverse complement strand
TATGGGGTTGGTACCTTTAGATGAAGCATTTGAAAAAATGGATTATAACAACTTCTACCAAGCTGCAATGTACTTAAAGGATATAGGGCTGCAATTGTTTTTGGCAGCTCCTGATGAATCTGAAATGAAGTTGTCTACAGTTGTGGATACTGTGATATTCTTAAGTAGAAATGGAAATACCTTAAACAGCACGGTTAAATACTTGAAGTGTGAAGCTTCTGAATTGTTATTATCGGACAAACCCATTGTTAAGACTGGGGCTACGGCGGTAGCCGAATGAACAATATAGCTACTCAAGCGTTAAGTAAGCTGTTTGCCCAAGGCGATAAACTGAGAAAAGGTGAGCGGGCAGCGACCTTGCTGCTTAACAAGAGAAGTTTCCCTACTTATTTAAAAATCAAAGGTGTCTCTATATTGGATGAGACTCATGCCGCCTTTGCCAATGCTGTTAAACATGGTGCGATAACCATTGATTGGGTGAAATTCCATGAAGGGACTCAGGTTGAAAGGCTTAGGATCAAAAACCTAGACAATTTGGCTTGTTTTTTGGGTGCAGACACGCTTGCTACACGAATAAACAATGCGAAAGAAATACTGCTTTCATGTGATGATATACCCCCTCCATGGTTACAGGCTATTTATACAAGAGTTGCCGACAAATGGGCAGAGGGTAAAAAGCCTCATCATTTCTCGCCCGAGGATGCAGGGGTTATGTGCGACCTAATCAAGTTGGTTAATTACTTAGAGCCTAGGGATAATACGCTTGATATGCGCACTGTAAGTGTGAAGCTATACCAAGATACCAAACACATTGAAAAGTGCCTTTTGGGGCGGCTCACGTCTCTTTATAGAGAACATTTGGGTGCAGGCAATATGAACGAAGAAGAAATACTGGCTGAGGTGTCACTTAGTAAATATCCATGGCCTGTTTTAATCCGCGCAGACCTCGATGTTACCCCCAACGAAGGCGCTTCAATTTATTGTGGAATAAAACCATACATAGGCATTCCCCCTGATGTCATTAAAAGTATAGAGCTTAAAGGTTCACCTGCGTATATTTTAACGATTGAAAATTTTTCAACATTCAATACTTATACCCGCCTCATTGATGATGGAGGCATAATCATTTACACAAATGGATTTCCGAATAAATGGTTTGTATCATTTTACAGGGATGTTCTTTCTCATGCGGACAGAAGCGTGCCTGTTTTCCATTGGGGAGACATAGATGTTGGCGGATTTAGGATTCTGGCAAAGCTTCAGGAGTATGCAGAAGACTTTAATGTAGTAGTTCTACCTCACTTAATGGGCAGACTCCCCGCTTATAAAGGGAAGCCATTCACTGATAGCGAAAGAAGCGAGCTCGGTAAGATTGAGCCAATCAATTATCTAGCCGACAAGCTAATCTGCACTTTACAGGAACCAGCTTCAATAAAAATTGAACAAGAGTCGATTGACCCCGTGCCACCTATTTTTTGATTACGACAATGAAATAAACTCTGTATGTTGATTATGTGTGTCCTCAATATAGACGGTAGGGACAAGCATAATAGGTGGCAAGGTTGGGCCATAAATATAGCCCTAGTTCAATTCTTCATTCCTGATGACATAGTTGAGGATGATGTGGCTTATTACAGCACTGGTAAGGATTGTAAATAATCAAAAAGAGAGGGGTCAAATAGCCCCCTCTCTTTTTTAGTTTACCGACTATTTTATTCGAAAGCTTGGTTACTGGATAGTTTGGAAACGCCTTTCAGGATACGATATGCAGCCCAAACCCAAGTAAGAATAAGGATAACCCATCCAACAATGAATACCAGAGTGAATAAGCCCACAATGGATAGCACTGTGCCCCACAGGAACACACTTACCAAATTAGCATAATGGGTTTGTTCTAAAGGCTCTGTTGCTTCTCCTTTCTTAATAAATGCCCAAATTCCGCCCAGTATCCAAAATATCCCCGTAAATAGACCTATGCCTAATAAACCATAACAAATGAACACTGAATTTTTTTGACCCCCAGCGTCATCACTCCCAAAGTTTAATTTTCTCTGCTGAGTCGCCACAGGATAAATACCCATGGCGGAACTACCATCAACTTCGAAATCAACCTCATCACCTGCGTTAGGTGTTGTGTTGCCCATAAAGCCACTGGTGGTAAATTCATAGCGTTTATCATTCTCACCCGAAATGACACCAGCCTCCGTTTTTTCGTCGTATGCAAGTATTTTTCCTTTCATGTTTTCTATTCCTTATGTTCTGTTGGATTAGCTTGTGTTTCACAGGGCAGCCTAAAACATTTAGTTATAGTCTGAACCGCTTACCTAGAAGCCTTGCGAAGCTTACAAATGGAATAGGACAAAAAATGTACTGACCCTTAAACATTTTAGAGAGGGAGGGGATGAAAAAAGCCACGCACCAAAATTTTGATGCGTGGCTTTCAGGTTTAGCGGGATGTGACTAGTTGAAAATACTTATTTGATGGCGGTGTGACTTGCTTAGTTTGGGCAGTCTAACGGGGTAAATATCTCTGCTTTTTAATGGGCTCCGTTCGACATCTGTGACAAACCAACCAGACGTAAACCGTTTGATAGTAACAAATGTTGCGTTTGCAGTGCCAAAATATGATGATGCCACCTTGCCTCCAGTGGTTACTTTGAATTCGCTGCCTACCCACTCTGATTTGGGGGCGATAACCGAGAGTGTTTCTTCGATTTTTTTGATGAGCCTGAGCACTTCATCAGCATTTATGGTGCGTTTAGAACTTTTGCCTTCAACCTCGCTTATTACTTTATCTAACTCGCTTATTTTGGCCGTATTTATTTTCATGACTTCTCCTTTTTTTAATTCTTATTTATCCAATAAGATGACATTGACTTATCACATTAGAACAACACTGTCAATTATTTTTACGTGTAAAATCAAGGTGTTGTACAATAATACAACAACTGTGGCTGCGGGCATAAAAAATATTTTATGTTTAAAATAAATTGTGTATAATGAATTTTGAGGGTGGTTTGGGAGTTATTCACAAAACCAAAGTAATTACGAAATATAAGTAGTTTTCCCAACTATATTTGTTGTACAATGATACAACATTAAATCAGGAGGTGTAATATGACAAAACAACGTGAAGCACGGGATGATGCGGAATGGTATCACTTTGATATTCATGGGTGGCGAGCATCAGGCTTTTCGCCTTTCAACCATGATTACACACCACAGCTTGCGCCTATCAATGTGCCATTACCACAGGATTTACCCGAATCTGTTTCGTCATTCTCACCTGGTTCATTGCAGAACAAAGTGGTTGACCCATACCTTGCGATTGCTGAATTACGTCAGCAGTTTGAAGGAAAAGGTCGCCGTCTTGGTGGGTATCTGATTTTGTTGCGTGGGTTGCGCTTAAAAGATAATCGGAATTGGGGTAAATACAGTATTGATGGTCGCTTGCCGCAATGGAAAGATATTGCAATGGATGTGCATAGCATTGGTATGACCCATGAGTTCTTACCCGAAGTGCATCCTTTTGCAATTCTGCACTTGAATTATTGCTTAGGGTACAACGAGCGTAGGTTGAACTACCATGATACTATCCGCATGTATGACCGTGATATTAAAGGTGCAACAAGTGAAGAAGAACGGCAAATGGAAATTGATAGTTTGCATAAGTTTCGTAACCATGCTCAACAAAGTGTGAATGTAGGCAATGCAGAAGATTTTTATGAAATGTTGGACTTCTTTAAACGTCCTGCACAACTACGGCAAATCCTTATGCCGCCTGATACAGTGCGTATCCCCGAAGAGGGCTTGCACCTTGATTGGGTGGACTTGGAGCGGTCTGTAAAACGCTTGTGTGAAGATATGATGGCACATGGGTTCTTGTGTGTGAGTGATATTGATATTATCGCATGTGATAGCCTTGGTGCATACACCGTAGGTATTGGTCAGGATAAATATATCCCGCCAATTTGGGCGAACTATGGCAATATCTCATATTGGGCGAACTTCTACTTTGCGTGGGGTGCATGTTTGCGTGATTGGCTGCCTGATACCGAAGCGTCCGTGCATGAGTTGAAAGAGTTTCTGTTTGACCGCTATGGTCTAAGCATCACAGAATACTTTGCTCGACCAATGAATGATGGTTGGCGTTCGTGGTTTGACGCTGACACGGTTGCTTGGTTTGATAGCATCCGCGCAGAATTGTCAATCAGCACCCAAAATTGACCCCTCGTCAGCGTCCAAATTTGACCCCTAGAAAGTTGTCGAAATCAAGCTCGATTTTTGAATCTCCAGCTATCATTTCCTGTCTCAATAATATCACAATGATGTGTGATTCTATCAAGCATAGCTGTGGTCATTTTTGCATCGCCAAATACCTTCACCCATTCGC
>JAESTK010000129.1 GCA_016763645.1 Flavobacteriales bacterium | reverse complement strand
AGTAATGAATAAAAAGGTAGTCTACACAGAAAAAATTAATGTCGAGAAAACAATTAGAACAATCGATATTGAACAGATAAAACTATTGCCAGTCGTTGACGATAAAGGTATTCTACTCGATGTTATAAATTTATTAAGTTATAAAATAACTTTGCCCATCGAGGCATTTATTATGGCAGGTGGTGAAGGGCAAAGATTAAGGCCTCTCACAGCTAACACACCTAAACCACTTCTAATGGTGGGAGATAAGCCGATTATCGAGCACAATATTGATCGATTAAAAGCCAAAGGAATAGGGAAAGTCTATATTTCTTTAAAATATTTGGGAGAGCAATTGAAAGAATACTTTGGAAATGGAGATGTTAAAAAGCTTGAAATATCTTATGTTGAAGAAAGTAAAGCGTTAGGTACAATTGGTGCAGTTTCTCTAGTCGATGAGTTTGGTGAAGATACTATATTGGTCATGAATTCAGATTTACTCACGAACTTTGACTTGGACGAGATGTACCATGAATTTGTGCGGCAAGATGTAGACATGATGGTGGCTACAATTCCTTATAAAGTAAGTATTCCGTATGCGGTTATGGAGCTAAAAAGTGATAGAGTAACCTCATTTAAAGAAAAACCAACGTACACCTATCAATCCAATGCGGGTATCTATTTATTTAAAAAAAACACGGTCGGTTTGATACCTAAAAATCAGCATTTTAATGCTACAGATTTAATGGAGAAAATGATAGCAATGGGAAAATCAATTGGATATTACCCAATATTGGGATATTGGTTAGACATCGGTAAACACGAGGATTATGAAAAAGCACAAGAAGACATTAAACATTTAAAGTTATAAGTTATAAGTTGAAAGGATTGATAACAATATGTGCAAGAGGTGGTTCAAAAGGAGTGCCTAAAAAAAAGATTAAAAAAGTTGATGGAATCCCGCTGATAGCATACTCTATAAGGGTCGCAAGGAAGTTTCAAAAACAATTTGATTGTAATATTGAGCTTTCTACAGATAGCCGAGAAATAAAACAAGTGGCTTCATTTTATGGGTTGGAAACAAGTTATAATCGTCCAGATTATTTAGCGACCGATGAAGTTACGAAAGGTAATGCGATTAAGGATTTGGTTGTTTATTCGGAACAACAAACTGGTATTCATTATGATTACGTACTAGATTTAGATGTAAGTTCGCCTTTAAGAGCACTAAAAGATTTAGTCGATGCTTTCGAAATCTTCAATCAAAACAAGGAGTGTTTAAATTTATTTTCTGTAAATGAAGCTTCGAAAAATCCATATTTTAATATGGTGGAGAAGACACCAGAAAATTATTATGCCCTTAGTAAGAAAATTGGCTTAATAAAAAATAGGCAGACTGCGCCAAAAGTATGGGAATTAAATGCCTCTTTTTATTTTTATAAAAGAGCATATTTTGATAAAGAAAAACTAGAAGTAATTAATGATAGAAGTTTGATTCATGAGATGTCACATATTTGTTTCGATATTGACGAACCCGTTGACTTTCTTTTTTTTTCAATATTTAGTAGAAAACAAGAAACTAAATTTTGAGATATGAACATTCTAATTGTAGGATATGGTTCTATTGCAAAAAAACACGTTGAGGCATTAAAGGCTATCGATTCGAATTGTGAGTTTTGGGCACTAAGAAATTCAACATCAAAGAGTGACGATGAGGTAAACAATATTTACAGCTATCAAGATATTCCAAACAATATTGATTTTGCAATTATTTCAAACCCAACTAATAAGCACACAGAAACAATTAAAAGGTTAATTCCCTTGAAATTTCCCTTGTTTATTGAAAAACCGATTGCACACAACCTAAATGATATCGATAAAGTTTCATTACTCTTGGCGCAAAACCAAATCGTAACCTATGTTGCATGCGTTCTCCGGTTTCACCCTTGTCTTCAATATTTAAAACGGTACATAGAAGAGGCGCCAAGAAGAATTAATGAGGTAAATGTGTATTGTGGCTCTTTTTTACCAGATTGGAGAAAAAACGTTGATTATAAAACAGTTTATAGATCCAAAAATGAAGAAGGAGGAGGGGTTCATTTGGATTTGTTTCATGAAATTGATTACTCGGTTTGGATTTTTGGAAAACCGAATTATACAAAAGTGTTGCTAGAGTCAAAGTCTTCATTAGAAATTGACGCATATGATTATGCGAACTATTCAATGAAATATGATGATTTCGAGCTGAATATAACATTGAATTATTATAGAAAAACACCAAAACGAAAGCTAGAAGTGTTATTTGAAAATCAAACTTGGGAAATTGATTTAATAAAAGGCCAAATTATAGAAGATGACAAGGCGATTATATTTGATTCGGATACTCAAATTAAAGATTTGTACAAAGTGCAAATGGAGTATTTTGTAGAAAAAATAATGAATCAAGAAAGCATTGATAATGATTTGAAGACTTCTTCTGAAATTTTAAAAATTTGTTTGAATGAATAGGTTAAAGGACAAAGTAGTTATTGTAACAGGAGGAAGTGGTTTATTAGGTAGAGAATTCTTGAAAAGTATAAATCAAGAAGGGGGAATTGCAATAAATGCAGATGTTAACGTGGAAGACGATATCGAAAATAATCAAATTCAAATTGATGTTACTTCCGAAGATAGTATTAGAGAAAAAATCGCTATGGTACACAAACATTTTGGTAAGATAGATGGCTTGGTGAACAACGCTTACCCTCGAACTAAAGACTGGGGAGCTAAGTTTGAGGATATATCATTTAATTCTTGGGAAAAAAATGTGAGCTGGCAACTGAATTCATACTTTAGTTGTATACAGCATGTGGCAAAATTTATGAGAAATCAAAAACACGGTTCCATTGTCAATATTAGCTCTATTTATGGAGTTATTGGTCCAGATTTTGGTGTCTATAAAGGAACTGAAATGACAATGCCAGCAGCCTATTCTGCGATAAAAGGAGGTGTAAATAGTTTAACTAGGTATTTAGCGTCTTATTTTGGTAAAGACAATGTTAGAGTAAATTGCGTAAGTCCTGGTGGAATATTCGACAATCAACCCAAGTCTTTTACCGATTATTATGAGAATAAAGTACCTTTGAACAGAATGGGAAATCCTGATGATATCGCACCAAGTGTAGTGTTTCTGTTATCGGAGGATGCTAAATATATTACTGGCCAAAATTTAATTATTGACGGGGGATGGACGTCAATATAAATTAACTCGACAAGATAGATGAAAGCATTAGTTACTGGCGCAGATGGATTCATCGGAAGCCATTTAGTAGAACATTTATTAGATGAGGGATATGACGTGAAGGCATTCGTGCTTTACAATTCTTTTAACTCTTACGGATGGTTAGATAGCTTACCCAAAGAAAAGCTAGACAGAATAGAGTTTTTTTCGGGAGATGTTAGAGACCCTAATGGTGTTCGAGTAGCTATGGAAGGAGTTGACGTTGTGTTTCACTTAGCAGCGCTTATTGCAATCCCATACAGTTACCATTCTCCAGATAATTATGTTGATGTAAATATAAAAGGAACATTAAATATTCTTCAGGCGGCTAAAATGCTAGGAACAAAAAGAGTACTTGTTACCTCTACAAGTGAAGTTTACGGAACGGCCCAATATGTTCCTATTGATGAGAAGCATCCATTTCAGGGGCAATCACCATATAGCGCTACCAAAATTGGCGCAGATAGAATTGCAGAATCTTTTTACCGCTCGTTCGAAATGCCTATTACTATTGTTCGACCATTTAATACATACGGACCAAGACAATCTGCAAGAGCAGTAATTCCAACTATAATTACACAGTTATTAAATGGAGTTACCGAAATTAAATTAGGCGATATAACACCAACTAGAGACTTACTGTTTGTAAAAGACACCGTTTCTGGTTTCACGTCAATCGAAAAATCGGATAAAACAATAGGGCGAGAGGTAAATATTGCTACCCAATCAGAAATTTCGATAGAAGGTTTAGCCAATAAAATTATAGAATTGGTGGGCGTAAATGCAAAAATAGTTTCTGATTCTCAGAGACTTCGTCCATCTAAAAGTGAAGTAAGGAGGTTGTTCGGATCAAATCAATTAATTAAAGAGTTAACAGATTGGAAACAAAACCACTCTCTAGATCAAGGACTCACGGAAACAATAGATTGGTTTCGTAGGAAAGAAAATTTAGCTCAATACAAACACGATATTTACAATATTTAATGATTCCATTATCGGTTCCTAACCTCTCAGGAAAAGAATGGGAGTACATAAAAGAATGTCTTGATACAAACTGGGTATCATCGGTAGGTAGCTTTGTAGATAGGTTCGAGAGTGAATTTGCAGAACATGTTGGCTCAAAACATGCTATTTCAGTAGTTAACGGAACATCGGCACTTCATATTTCATTGCAATTAAGTGGAGTTCAGCAACACGATTATGTAATTGTACCTAATATCACTTTTATAGCTTCTCTAAATTCAATAAAATATTGTGGTGCAAAGCCTATTTTAGTAGATATAGATCCGAACACATGGCAGATGGATTTAGTGTTGTTACGAAAATTCTTAGAAGAAAAAACACATCAAAAATCGGGAAACTGTTATTTGAAATCAGACAATAAAAAGGTAACTGCAGTTATGCCCGTTCATGTTTTAGGGAATTTATGTAACATGAATAAATTAATGCAAATAGCAAAAGAGTTTTCTTTGAAAGTGATAGAAGATTCCACCGAATCTCTGGGCAGTTATTTCGAGAATCAACATTCGGGAACGTTCGGAGGATTTGGATGCTTTAGCTTCAATGGAAATAAAATTATGACAACAGGTGGTGGCGGAATGATTGTTACAAATGATGCTGACCTGGCACAAAAAGCAAAACATATAACCACACAAGCAAAATCTGATAAGTTCGAATATATTCATGACGAAATCGGATATAATTATAGGTTGGTAAATGTTTTGGCAGCGATGGGAGTGGCCCAATTAGAACAGGTGCCAGACTTTATAAAAGCCAAGCAAAAAATAGCTAAAAAGTATAAGGCAGGTTTGCAGAATATTGATGGAATTTCGTTTCAAACAGTTGAAAGTGGTGTAATAGCTAATAATTGGTTGTTTACCATAAGTTCATCCAAGCAGAAAGAATTAATAGAGCACTTACTTAATTCCGATATTCAAGTTCGACCGCTGTGGAAACCGATGAATCAGTTAGAAATGTTTGTTAATGACCTGTATGTTACGGAAAAGGATATTTCAAATAAAATATATGCGAATTGTATAAGTTTGCCTTGCTCGACAAATTTAGGGGGGCAAGAGCAGGATTTTGTTATTAAAAAAATTAAAGAATTTTACTCGTAAATGGAGTGTGTTAGGATTATACCGAGGTTAGATATTAAGGGGCCAAACCTAGTAAAAGGGATACATTTAGAGGGGTTAAGAGTATTAGGTAAGCCTGAAGAATTCGCAAGATTTTATTACGAAAATGGTGCAGATGAACTTATGTTCCAGGATGTAGTAGCGAGTTTGTTTGAAAGAAATAGCTTAGATGATATTATCGAGAAGATTGCGAGTGAAATTTTCATACCGCTAACTGTAGGTGGTGGCTTGAGGTCTATTGAGGATATAAATAGAGTGTTGAGAGCTGGGGCTGATAAAGTAGCTGTCAACACTGCTGCTATTAAGCGGCCAGAGTTTATAAGCGAAGCAGCTGATAAATTTGGTTCATCAACTATTGTAGTCGCGATAGAAGCGATAAAAGAAAGTAGCGGAAAATATTTAGCTTATACTGATAATGGTAGAGACTATACAGGAGTAGATGTGTTTGAATGGGCTCAAAAAGTGGTTGAACTAGGCGCGGGAGAGATAATAATTACTTCGGTAGATAGAGAGGGGACAGGTGAAGGGTTTGATATTGACTTGATTAAAAAAATTTCGGAGTCGGTTTCCGTACCCGTTATAGCACATGGAGGAGCTGGAAACCAAGAGCATATTTTGAATTTAATAAAGTTGGCTCAACCTCATTCCGTTTCACTAGCGTCTATTTTTCATTACCAATACGTAAAAGAAAACCGCACAAATGCAGCTTCAGAGCATGAAGGAAATGTAGAATTTTTAAAGTCAAACAGAAGTTTTCATAAGTTTGAAACCATAAATATTGCTGAATTAAAAGAATATTTATCGGAAAATGCAATAACTTGCAGACTGTAACAACCTTAAATAGTAAAATGCCAAGAACACTCATATTAGATTACAATTTAGGAAACTTATTTAGTGTAAAGCAGGCATGTGCACATGTTGGTATCCCCGTTGAGATAGGTAATTCTAAGGAGCAAATAGAATCGGCATCGGCAATAATATTGCCAGGTGTTGGCGCTTTTCCGGAGGCTATGAAAAACTTAACAGAGTTAGGAATAGTAAACATACTAACTAATGAAGTTAATAACGGAAAGCCGTTATTTGGTGTCTGTTTAGGTATGCAATTACTTTTTTCTTCAAGTGAAGAATTCGGATTCACTAAGGGTCTGGGGCTAATAGATGGAACAGTGGAAAAATTTTCGATCGGTAACAACGATAAAAAGTTGACGGTGCCTCAAATAAATTGGAATCGAATAGAGGGCGAATCATTTGACAACACTCCTTTAGATAGCGTATCTCAACTAGATTACATGTACTTTGTCCATTCTTATTACGTAAATGCATCTGACTCTGCCGATGTTTTAACAACGACTAATTATGGAGGCTTAAATTATTGCTCTACAGTTAATAAAAACAATATTTTTGCCACACAGTACCACCCTGAAAAAAGTGGTGAAAAAGGCTTGGAAATTTATAAAAAATGGGCAGAAATTAATAATTTGATATATTCATGATATTAGATAAAAAGAAATACGACTTACCAAAAGGTGAATTGGAAAGATATTACGGTTTGCCAGCAGATGTAAATTTTTGTAGTAAATGTGTTATGTCTAATCAAAGACCGGCATCTGCCATAGAGTTTAAGCACACTATCGATAGTAAGAAAACGACAATGGCTTTTGACTCTGAAGGGGTTTGCGATAGCTGTAGAAACGGAGAACATAAAGATCGAATTGATTGGACCAAAAGAGAAGAAGAACTACTTCAACTGTTAGATAAGTATAGACGAACAGATGGTGGATATGATTGTTTAGTGCCAGGAAGTGGAGGTAAAGACAGTGCCTATCAAGCGCACGTGTTAAAATATAAGTATGGAATGAATCCACTTACGTGCACTTGGCCTCCGATATTATATACGGAGTATGGGTACAAAAATTGGAAGAATTGGGTTGATTCAGGGTTCGATAATATAGCGTGGAACAGGAATGGGAAAGTGATGAAATTACTTACTAAACTATCTATTGAAAATCTTTTTCACCCGTTTCAAACCTTTATCTTAGGGCAAAAAAACTTAGCTCCGAAATTAGCTGCAAAATTTGATATTCCTTTAATATTTTATGGCGAAAATGAAGCAGAGTACGGTAACCCAATTGCTGATAATACAACTTCTTTACGTGATAAATCTTACTTCAGTTATAAGAACCTAGATGATATCTATTTAGGAGGTATATCGGTTGCAGAATTAAAAGAGAAACACGGATTAGGTTACGCTGATATATCTTCATTTTTACCCCCCACTGAAGATGAAATAAAAGGAAAAAATATTGAGGTTCATTATTTAGGCTATTACCTGAAGTGGACGCCACAAGAAGTTTATTACTACGCGGTAGAAAACACAGTGTTTAAAGCTCGTCCTTTCAGAACCCAAGGAACATACAGTAAATACAATAGTATTGACGATAAAATTGACGATTTACATTATTACACAACTCACATTAAATTTGGGATAGGTAGAGCTACTTATGACGCTTCTCAAGAGATAAGAAATAAACACATTACAAGAGAGGAAGGGGTTGCGTTGGTGAATAAATTTGATGGCGAATTTCCAGATAAATATTTTAATGAAATTATGGAATACTTGGATATAAATCCAGATTATTTCAGAGAAGAGTTGTCGAATAGGTTTAGATCACCGCACTTATGGGGAATAAATAATGATAAAGATTGGAAATTAAGGCATACAGTAATGAAATTGGGCCTTGATGACTAGGGGCTCTATATTTACAACCTGTAGACATCAAGAAGACACAGATTAAATTTTAAGAAAATATTAAATTCCCGAGAAGACAAGGTGTCTGAGTTCATTTTAAAAAATAAGGAAACACTATTAATCTTTTTATTCTGGTTTATAGCAGGGTCTATTAATACATTTTTAGGGATAGGGCTTGTCGTTTTGTGCTTGTTTCTCTTTTACAGAAAGCTTAGAGTTGAAGATATTTTTTTGAGTTTATTTTTTCTTATTATTTTATCCGATAGTTACCTATTACATTTTGCAAAACAATCAAAACCACTTGGTCTATTATTATTAACTCTTTTTGTATTCAGAAATGCAAAGAAATTGCCAAATGTCAGATTTATTATTCCATTCCTACCTTTTTTTATCTACACTTTAGGTCTACTTTTTTTAAGCCCTGATGTGAACTTGGCGGCTCAAAAAAATATCGCTTATATCTTACTTTATTTAGCCGTCCCCATAGTATTGGTGTGTTTAATTCACAAACAAGGAAAAGATTCAGTACTAAATTTCACAAGGGTAGCGATGATGATTTTGGCAATTGGGTTGGTTATGAAATACATTAACCCCTCAGAGGCCACATCTCATGGTGGGCGACTAAAAGGAACATTTGGCAACCCTAATGGCTTAGGGATGTTTTGTTTTTTTTCTTATACTTTATTTATAGTATGTAAAGATTATCTTAAATGTAAGATAAGTCGTATTGAGAACATAGCCTTTCATTCTCTAATTTTACTAAGTCTTTTGTGGTCAGGCTCCCGAGGATCGTTGATTGGATTGTTGATATTTATTATTGCTAAACCGCTTACAAAAATTTCGCCATTTCTGCCATTTATCATATTTCCAATACCAATTCTATTCTTTGATGAAATAACAATTTTTTTAGTTGAATCGATACAAGATTTAGGCTTACAAAAAGCGCTTAGAGTCTCATCTGTAGATGAGTTGAAAACAGGTTCTGGAAGGGCAATTGCTAGAGAATTTGCGTGGAAAGAAATACAAGAGGCATTCTTTTTAGGTAGAGGTTGGCGTTATGATGAAATCTGGATTTACGGCCCGATACAGCAAACCCTAAATTTATTAAATCATCAGGGGGGAGTACACAATTCATACCTGATTTTGTGGCTGAACACTGGATTAGTTGGAATAGTATTGTTTTTCAGCGCACTGATATACACTGTGGCTGAAGCTGCAAAAAAATCTAACTTAGCTATTCCTTTATTTTTCGGAGCAATGTTTGTCGCCAATTTTGAGCCATGGTTGGTTGGACCTCTAAACCCATATACAATACAATTTATTATGTGTTTAGCGATTTTTATATATGTACCTAAAGGGGGTGATGAGCTTTCGCATGAAAACCTTAACGTGATCGATAATCAGAATGATTAAAATAATTTTGAAACGAATAATACTTGTTGCCATAATGCTTGTCGTAGCTGCTGAGGTAATTTTAAGGTTGGCTGGTTTCGCTGATTATGCTTTATACAGAATCGATTCAGATTATGAATATATATATATAGCGAACCAAGATGTTAAGCGGTTTGGTAAAAAACTTGTTACAAACAGCTATTCAATGAGAAGCGATGAGCCAAATCCTAAAACGAAAAGTAAAGTTTTGGGCTTAGGCGATTCAATAATAAACGGGGGTCAACCGACCGACCATGATGATTTGGCGACAACAATTCTACAAAACAAACTTTCAAACGAATTTAATGAAACAGTAGAGGTCCTTAATATTTCAGCAGGAAGTTGGGAAACAGACAATGTAATGGCGTACGTAAATAAGCACGGTCATTTTGGTGCTAAGGTCGCTTTTTGGGTTGTGTCAAGCCACGACTTAAGGATAAATATGACATTTTTACCAGTTGTAGGAAGGTTAAAGAGTTACCCAAATAAAACTCCTAATTCTGCTCTCTGGGGGTTGATAGATAGGTATATAATCGGAGAGAAGTATAATATATACACTGAAAAAGAATTGATTGAGCACAAAACAAATAAATCAACAGAAATAAACTCAGGAATAAATGAATTGATAAATTACTGTAAGTTAAATGATATTCGTTTAATAGCTTACCTTCATCCTGAAAAATCAGAGCTCGAAAAGGGGGCGTATAAAGAAAATGGTGTTGAGTGGATTCGCATTTTTGAAGCAAACAACTTAACGTATGTCAATGGGATGAATGTTGGAAAAAGTGAAGAATACAGGGATAAAATTCATTTGAATGAGAAAGGGCAATTTCGTTTAGCAGAAACGTTGTTTCCATACATAGTCGCTGCCTTAAAATGAAAGTAATATTTTTATATACTGAGATTGCAGGCTACATCGTAAATTGTTTTAACGAATTAGCAAACAAAGGACACGAAGTTCATGCTGTTCGTTGGGAGGTAAATTCTGAAGCACCGTTTCAATTCGAACTAAACTCGAATGTTACCTTATACGACAGAAATAAATATCAGAATGCGGACTCCTTATTGAGTTTCGTAAAATCGATAAATCCAGATAAAATTGTTTGCTCAGGCTGGGTTGATAAAGCTTATCTAACTGTTTGTAAATATTATAAGAATAGTATCCCAACAATTCTTACCATTGATAATCATTGGACAGGCTCTTTAAAGCAGTATCTAGCCCGTTTACTAAGTCCGATTTACCTTCAAACAAAATTTTCGCACGTATGGGTGCCTGGCCGTAAACAATATGAATTTGCTAGAAAATTAGGGTTTAATTCCACAGTTATACAAACAGGATTTTACACTGCCGACATTTCCCTTTTTGAAAAATATTTCGACCAAAACAAAGAAGCTAAAACCATCAAATTTCCTCATGTATTTTTGTATGTGGGCAGATACGTGCAACACAAAGGAATTTTTGGTATGTGGGAAGCATTTATTCAATTAAAAAATGAAGATGAGAATGATTGGCAGCTTTGGTGTGTTGGGACGGGTGACCAGTATGAAAATAAAGTCGAACATCCTAGCGTTAAGCACTTCGGGTTTGTTCAGCCAGATGATTTAGGTGAAATTATTTCGAAATCAGGAGTTTATATTCTTCCGAGTCATTTCGAACCGTGGGGTGTAACTTTACAGGAGTTTGCTTTGGCGGGCATGCCTTTGTTATGTAGTGAGAAAGTAGGTGCTGCAGAGGTTTTTTTAGAAGAGGAAAAAAATGGATTTATGTTTCCAGCCAATAATGTGAAAAAACTTAAAGCATCAATGAAAAGAATAATTGGCATGGATGATAAATCATTATTAGACTTTCATTATACGAGTGCAGAAGTCGGAAAGAAAATAAATGTCGATATTTGGATTAATACTTTAATGAAAGTTTAGAATGAGGAAGATATTAGTTACAGGAGGAGCAGGGAATATTGGTAGTGCTTTAGTGAAAAAGCTACTCGAAAACGATCAAAATTTTATTGTCGTTGCAGATGACTTATCCACGGGCTCAAAATTGAAACTACCCATAATAAAAGGCAATTGGAAATTTGTTCGGTGCGATGTTAATATTTACAAAAGTATTTCAGAGTTAATGATTGCAAATCAATTTGATTATGTTTTTCATTACGCTGCGATGGTCGGTGTCGAGCGCACCCAAGCGCACCCTATACAAGTCTTGAAAGATATCGATGGAATTAAGAATGTTCTCGAATTATGTAAAAATACGAGCGTTAAACGGGTGTTTTATTCATCTTCTTCAGAGGTGTATGGCGAGCCTGTGGAGCTGCCACAGCACGAACATACAACACCATTAAACTCTAGAGTACCATACGCAATCGTAAAAAATGTGGGTGAGGCATTTCTAAAATCGTACAAGCAAGAGTATGATTTGAACTATACTATTTTTAGATTTTTCAATACTTATGGAGTGAGCCAGAGCTCTGATTTTGTAATTACAAGATTTATTAAGCAAGCGTTAAATAATCAAGACATTAATATATACGGTGAGGGAAATCAAACAAGAACGTTTTGTTATGTTGACGATAATGTTGAAACATGTGTAAAAACGCTGTACGAAAACAAGATAATTAACGATGTTATAAATGTTGGTGGAGACGTGGTAGTTAAGGTGTTAGATTTGGCAAATTTAATTGTCACACTTACAAATTCTAAATCTAGAATAACTCACTTACCTCCTTTGCCAGAGGGTGATATGACTAGAAGGCAGCCAGATAATTCGAAAATGCTATCCATATTAGGACGTGATTTGATTCCGGTTGAAGAAGGAATTAAAAAGATGTTGGCGGATAAAAACTTCGTAAATTCATGTGTGGAATAAACGGAATATTTCATCCTAATAATTCCACGTTTAATTCCTCAAGTAAAATTGTAGAAATGAATAAAGCGCTGGCTCACCGTGGACCAGATGATAATGGCACCTACGAAGATGAGCACGTTTCTTTAGGTCATCAACGGCTTGCTATAATTGATTTGTCTACAGATGGTCACCAACCATTTATTTCTCAAGACTCGGACTATATTTTGGTTTATAATGGCGAATTATATAACTACAAAGAGGTTCGCTCAAAAATCACGAATTATCAATTCAAAACAAATACGGATACTGAAGTAATTTTAGCGGCATATATAGTATTGGGCAAAAAATGCCTTGAGTTATTTAACGGTATGTTTTCGTTCGCCATTTGGGATAAACAAAAACAAGAATTATTTGTTGCCAGAGATAGGGTAGGGATAAAACCACTGTATTATTATCAATCAGATAATGCAACACTTTTTTCTTCAGAGTTGAGAGCCCTTTTAGCATCAGAGGATGTCCCTAGAAAGCTAAATACAGCAGTTTTGCCAGAATATTTACAATACCAAACAGTACACGCGCCTAATACGATAATTAAAGATGTAAAGGTGTTGTTGCCAGGGCATTTCATGCTGATCTCGAAAGGGAAATCTATTACCGAAAAATATTGGAATCCAGTAGATTATTCTGTAAAAAACGAAAGTAATCAAACAGAAAATGAGATAAAGAATTCCGTTTCTGAATTGCTTAAAAAATCGGTAGAGCGTAGAATGATGGCGGATGTACCTTACGGTGCATTTTTATCGGGAGGAATAGATTCTAGCTTGATTGTAGGTTTAATGAGCGAAGTATCAACAAAACCTGTAAGTACGTTTTCGGTTACTTTTGATAAAAAGGAGTTTTCTGAAGCCAAATACTCTGATATTGTTGCGAAACATTTTAAAACAGACCATCACGAAATTCAATTAACAGCAACTAATTTTTTAGAAGAATTGCCGAACGCATTAGCAAGCATGGATCACCCTAGTGGCGATGGTCCCAACTCTTATGTGGTATCAAAAGCAACTAAAGATGCAGGCATAACAATGGCGTTATCTGGCTTAGGGGGCGATGAGTTATTTGCTGGTTATTCTATTTTTAAACAGACGTATGACCTGCAAACGAAACAAGCGTTGAAGATTACGCCACATTTTTTACGAAAGGTGGTTGGCGGAGTTGTTTCTAGCATAAAAGGAACGGTTGAAGGTGAAAAAATAGCAGAGATATTGAGCTTGAAAAATATATCGCCAAAATCTATTTATCCAATATATAGAAAAGCACTGCTAAACAAGCAGGTAAATTCGTTAATAGGAAATAAAGCTGCCGAAAATATAGATTTATTGAAGCCTTTTGATTACAAAAATCAGCTCAATACTCTGAGCGAAGTAAGTCTTTACGAAATGCACACATACATGCAAAATACTTTATTGCGCGATGCCGATCAAATGAGTATGGCAAGCGCTTTAGAGGTTCGTGTTCCTTTTTTAGATCATGAATTAATTGAATATGTATTATTAGTTCCCGATAAGTATAAATATCCAAAAACACCAAAAAGTTTATTAACAGACTCACTAAAAGGATTGGTGCCCGATGAGGTAATTTATCGTAAAAAAATGGGTTTTGTATTTCCGTGGAAAGATTGGATGAAAGACGAATTAAAAGAATTTTGCGAGGGTAATGTCGAAAGTGCTGAAAATAGAGGGTTATACATTGTGGGCTCATGCCGAAAACTGTGGAAAGCATTTTTGAACAACGATCCTCTAATTTCGTGGAGCAGAATTTGGCACATTATAGTTTTGGAAGATTGGATGAAACGAAACAATATTGAAGCCTAAAAAGAAAATATTAATATTTATCGATTGGTATTTACCTGGTTTTAAAGCCGGTGGTCCAATTAGATCTTGTGCAAATTTAGTGGCGCATTTATCAAGTAGTTTTGAATTCTATATAATTACAAGGGACACAGATTATTGTGAATCGAAGCCGTATCATGGGGTGACTTCAAATAAATGGACATCATTGACAGACAATGTAAACGTGTTTTACGTGTCTGCTGATAAGTTAAGTTATTATTATCTAGAAGGTATTACACAGACCTTAAGTTTCGATGTAGTGTATGTGAATGGCGTATATTCAAAAAACTTTTCGATATATCCGTTGCTTTTGTTCCAAAAAAAGAAACACCAGTTATTATCGCAGCAAGAGGAATGTTAGCCCAAAGTGCAATTGGCGTTAAGTCATTTAAGAAAAAACTTTTCTTGAAACTAGCCGCGTTATTGGGTTTGTATCGTAATGTTATTTTTCATGCAACAAATACTAAGGAGAAGGAAGATATAATAAGGGAGGTCGGCTCAAAAACTGTTGTTAGGGTAGCCCCAAACCTTCATAAACTAAACTTTAAAGAAGAAACTACACCAATAGAGAAGAAAGTAAATGAATTGAGGCTAGTTAGTATTGCGCGAGTTTCACCAGAGAAAAACCTATTGCAGTTGTTAGAAGCATTATCGACACAAACAGAAAACATTACTTTAGACATCTACGGAACTCAATATAACAAAGGTTATTGGGAGAAGTGTAAAGAACAAATTGATAGCGCACCGGTAAACATTAAAATTAATTACAAAGGAGTTATCGAGCCTAATCAAATTGAGTCGACCATAGAAAAATATCATTTTCTAGTATTGTTATCCCTTGGCGAAAATTTCGGACATGTAATTTTAGAAAGTTTTATGGCAGCAAGACCAGTAATTATCAGCAACCAAACACCTTGGTCTCATCTTATTGAGAAATGTTTGGGTTGGGACATAGCCTTAAACAGTAGTACTGAAATTAATTCTGTATTAACATCTGCAGCAAAAATGACACAAGCAGAATTTGATGTCTTGATTAACTCACGTAAGAATTATGCTCAAACCATAATAAGCGATAAAGATATAATCAAACAAAGTGTAACTTTGTTCAGTACCGAATAGCTTATTTGTATATGAGTTCAACCGATTTAAGTAAATTTAATAATTCATGGTTTAAGGCTGGAAAATCAAAAACCATAATTGGTTTATGGTATGTTACTAATGCCGTTTTGTTTAACAGTTACATATTTCCGTTTTCGTTTGTAAAGCGAATTATTCTTAGATTTTTTGGAGCAAAGGTAGGGGCAGGAGTAGTTATAAAACCAAAAGTGAACATCAAGTACCCTTGGAAATTAACAATAGGTACAAACACATGGATAGGCGAGGAGGTCTGGATTGACAACCTTGATGTTGTTGAAATGGGAGCTAACGTATGTGTTTCTCAAGGTGCATTAATCCTTTCGGGAAATCATGATTACAGCAAATCAGCTTTCGACTTAGTTGTAAAACCTATTGTAATTGAAGATGGAGTTTGGATAGGTGCCAAGTCGATCGTAACGCAAGGTGTGGTTTGCAAAAACCATTCGGTTTTGGCGGTTAATTCGGTGGCTTCGTCTGATTTAGAGCCTTATTCTGTTTATAAAGGAAACCCTGCCGAGAAAATTAGAGACCGAAAAATAGAATGAAGGTTTCGATAATAACGGTATGTTACAATAGTGAAGAAACGATTAAAGCAACAATCGAATCAATCATTAACCAAAATTATAATTCAATAGAGCACATTATTGTCGATGGGAAATCAACAGATCGCACCCTGAAAATTGTAAAGCAATACGAAGATAAAATTTCCAAAATTATATCGGAGTCAGATTGCGGACTTTACGATGCAATAAACAAAGGAATTTCAATAGCAACAGGTGATATTGTTGGTTTACTTCACTCAGACGATATATTGGCAACAACTAATACTATTTCTAAAATAGTTGAAGTTTTTAAAGCCTCTAATTGCGAAGCCATTTATGGCGATTTACAATACGTGGATAGAAATGATTCAAATAAAATTTTCCGAAATTGGATTGCTGATTCATACAAACACGGCATGTTTTTAAAAGGGTGGATGCCACCCCACCCAACTCTTTATTTAAGAAGGGAACTATTTAATAAATTAGGTAATTACAATACGGATTTCAAATTTGCAGCCGATTACGAGTTGATGTTGCGGTATATTCACAAACATCAAATTGAGTTGAGTTACATTCCTGAAACACTAGTCAAAATGCGTACAGGAGGGAAGAGCAACTCGTCCTTTGTGAACCGGATTAAAGCGAATTTAGAAGACAGGAAAGCTTGGCGGGTAAATGACATTAAAGCTAACTTCCTTACACCATATATGAAGCCGTTATCTAAACTTAAGCAGTTTTATAAAAAGTAAAGGCCCACCATTTTGGTGAGCCTTAGTGTTTGTCGTTTTAAATTTATGCCTAAAACATTTCGTTTGCATCGAAATGGAAGTTACTTTCAATTTCGGCATTTTCATCGCTATCAGAACCATGAACAGCATTTTTAGCTTTCGATTCAGCGTAAGCTTTTCTGATAGTGCCATCGGCAGCTTCGCTTGGGTCGGTAGCGCCAATTAGAGCTCTAAAATCAGCTACAGCATTGTCTTTTTCTAAAATAGCAGCAACGACTGGCCCCGAAGACATGTATTCAACTAGCTCTCCGTAAAAAGGACGTTCTT
>JAESTK010000128.1 GCA_016763645.1 Flavobacteriales bacterium | reverse complement strand
GATACGATTAGTAGCCAAGACAATTTTATTATTTTTGTTCCCGATTATATTGCCGATGGAGGCGATAAATACATTACATTTCGTGATATTCCCGACTACAAAAAAACTATTGTAGAAACATTTTTACTCGATGCTTTTATCGAATACGCTTCGAATAACAGCCCGCTAAACCCTGTTTTAGAAGGGAGAATTGTGGTGAATAAATAGCCCATTTTTACTGAGTTTCGCTTAACGTTTTGTGTATGAGTAGTAGCGGCTTGAGAATACGTTTTTGTCAACCGAAACGAAGTATTTTAGGGGGGTATAAGTGGCTATATATCAACGCACTGCCGCTATTGTTTATACACCATTTTTGGTGTGTAGTTCATTTTAGATTCAAGATACAATAGTAACCATAATGATCTGAAATTGAATAAGAAGCATTACCGATTTTTAACACTTCTTCTTTTAATATCACTCCGCCCTTGACGATTTCTAAATCTTTTAATCCATCGGCTACAATAAAAATATTATCAATGCGCTGAGGAGGAGAATCAGGGAAATGACCCTTATTATTTAATTTGTTGGCTGGATGCCAAGTCACATCATCACAACCATCAGAACAAACTAATAAATAGCTATCTATGAAATTGCTATCTAATAATAATTGATAATTCGGCTCGGATACATCAGGTCCAGCATTGAAGTCACCTAAGATTACCCGAAAATCAGTTTTGAATGAATGTGTTAAACTAATGGTCTGTAAAAGTTGCTCGCCTCGAATAGAATTGGCTTCGTCAGATTCAGTATGATATAATCCCCATCCAACAGTTGTATGAGTATTTGTGATCACAAAAGATTTTCCTAATGCTAATATTCCAATTGCAAGAATACCCTTATCTATCATCAATTTTTCGGTCAGAGGGTTTCTGTTATATAAGTCAAATTTTGAAGTCTTAATTGGTTTTTTAGAAAGAAAAAGAAGCCCGTTAGATAAGCCTGCGCCAAGTTTCCAATTTTTTTTATAATAAAGACTGTATGGATAGTCATTCTTTAATTTTTCGATTAAAAACAACTTATCTTCTTCCTTGTATATCTCTTGAATCCCAATAACGTCCAGGTTCAAATCTCGCAAATAGTTTGGTAAGATGTTTAACCGTTCATTTGTGTACGGAGTGGGCTCAAAATATTTCTTCCCAATAATTTTTGAATAGAGAATTGCCGCATTAAAAGTTCCAATTGACAAGGACGTGTCCCCATCGTCAGTATTTTCAATATATTCAGAGTATTGTTCAGTTAAAATGCCATTCACATAGTATTTTGGCTTGTATTTAGCAAGTAAGCTAATTCCAAACACCGTCACAAGAAATGCAATTAAGGTGTATTTTAATTTCCTATGCTTTCTCATACGTTAATTATAACACGAGGTCTAATAGCTCGCTGAATTCAAGTCACAAATGCAACTTTTTGGTTAAACAATAATTGATTCATTACAAATATAGGTGTTTCGAATCCAAGCCTTTTTCTCGGCCTGTTATTGAGCTTGTTTTCAATGGATTTTATGTACTCATCAGATAGTATTCTGAAATCTGTTTTTTTAGGGATGTATTGCCTTACCAATCCATTTAGGTTTTCATTGGATCCTCGCTCCCAAGGATGATAAGGGTGAGCAAAATAATAATCAATATTCAGGGTTTCTGCTATCGTTTCCTGTAAGAAATCTTTAAGCAAGAAACTGGACGTGAAGAATATAATAGTAACAGAGATTGTCCCAATCGAGCGAACTACCTTAGAATAAGATTCATACCAGACTGTTAAAATGTCAAGTTCGTCTTTTGAATTATTGTCCATGATTACTCTCCCTGTTTAATTTACTCAATTACACC
The DNA here is from genome assembly GCA_016763645.1 of Flavobacteriales bacterium. Taxonomy (GTDB): domain Bacteria; phylum Bacteroidota; class Bacteroidia; order Flavobacteriales_G; family NORP312; genus NORP312. The sequence goes on along the minus strand of JAESTK010000128.1, from coordinate 2,287 downwards.
CAATGCAAGTCTAAAAAACGTTTCAATGTTATTTAGACAACGTTAAGCGAAGTTAGCGATATTTGTGGAGAAAGTCAAGAGTTTACGCTGCTTACTAGAATAGTACCTTTTAAGTGTTTAGTTTTGCGCTAAACCAACAACATGAATATACTACTATTAGGCTCAGGAGGTAGAGAACATGCATTGGCATGGAAAATGGCACAAAGTAACAAGTTAGGTAAACTGTATATTGCACCAGGAAATGCAGGAACTGCCGTTTGTGGAGAAGATATAGAGCTAAACATCTCAGATTTTAAAGCCATAAAACACGAGGTACTATCTCGCTCGGTAGATATAGTCATAGTTGGTCCAGAAGCACCCTTAGTAGAAGGCATAGCAGATTTTTTTGCTGCCGATAATGAGTTAAAGTCAATTCCAGTAATTGGTCCTAAAAAACTAGGCGCAACCCTCGAAGGAAGTAAACAATTTGCAAAAGAGTTTATGTTTCGGCACAATGTGCCAACAGCAAAATACCAATCATTCAATAAAACGAATTTGAATGACGGGTACAGTTTTCTAGAAACGCTTCAACCTCCTTATGTATTAAAAGCAGATGGCTTGGCAGCAGGAAAAGGAGTATTAATTTTGGATAATTTAGAAGAAGCAAGATCAGAATTGCGTTCTATGATAGAAGACAACAAGTTTGGTGAAGCATCTGCTAATGTTGTTATCGAAGAATTTTTAAAAGGAATTGAACTATCAGTCTTTGTTTTAACCGATGGCGAATCGTATAAAATACTGCCCGAAGCCAAAGATTACAAACGAATTGGGGAAGGAGACACAGGGCTTAATACCGGAGGTATGGGTGCCATTTCCCCCGTTCCATTTGCTGATGCAGATTTCATGCAAAAAGTAGAAGACCAAGTAGTAAAGCCTACGATTGAAGGGTTTAAAAAAGATGGTTTCGATTACAAAGGCTTTGTATTTATTGGTTTAATGAACGATAACGGAAATCCATCAGTTGTTGAATATAATGTAAGAATGGGAGACCCCGAAACCGAAGTTGTTATCCCACGAATTAAGTCAGATTTGGTAGAACTGTTTGCGGCTTGCGGAAACGGAACGCTTCATAATTACGAATTAGAAATTGACGATAGAATCGCCACAACTGTTATGTTGGTTTCGGGTGGTTACCCCGAAGCATACGAAAAAGGGAAAACAATTACAGGAATAGACTCTGTAACTGATAGCATTGTTTTTCATGCTGGAACAAAACAGAAAAGCGGAGAAATAGTTACTTCTGGTGGACGGGTTATTGCAGTAACTTCATTCGGAAAGACAATGAAAGAAGCATTACATAAATCTTTTAAAAGTGCCGAAACAATTAGTTTCGAGAGTAAATATTTTCGTTCAGATATTGGCTTCGATTTAGTTAACGAACCCACCACTGCGTGAAAGGAAGACTCGCCAAATCGTTAACTATTTTTTATGCTTTATGCGGCTATGTGCTACTCCAGTTTGGTTGGTGGGCATACCAATTAATACAGCTCAACAGAGAATTAATTTTTTTAACCGAGGATCAAAGTAATACAAAATCGCATCAACTTTTTATGGGTAAAATGTTGATGGTCGTTGGAGAAGGGATTGTTTTTTTAATATTAATCATCATCGGTGCCATTTATATTTTGCGCTCTTTTAAAAGAGAAATTCAATTAGCAAGGCGCCAGCAAAACTTTTTACTCTCGATAACCCATGAATTAAAGACACCTATTTCAACAATCAAACTATATCTCCAAACGCTGCTGAAACGAGATTTAAATGAAGCAAAAAGAAAAGAAGCAATCGACACTATGCTGCATGAAAACGACCGCTTAAACTCCCTTGTCGGAAAAATGTTGTTAGCAGCTAAAATGGATGATTCGAATTTCACATTAACCAAAGAAAAAGTAGATTTATCTACTCTAATTAATCAACTTATTGAAAGACAATCGTTTGAAAACGTGATTATTGATGCAAAAGTTGCTGATGCAGTTTCCTTGAATATCGATGCAGAAGCTATCGACACAGTTTTATCTAACCTTATAGATAATTCGGTTAAATACGGTTCTTCCAAGGTGGTAGTTATCCTGCAAAAAAACGCTGGGCAAGTTAATTTGATAGTTTCTGATAACGGACAGGGTATTTCTGACGAAGAGAAAACGAAAATATTCCAACGATTTTATCGTGTTGGGAGTGAAGAAACTCGAAAAACTAAAGGAACAGGACTAGGTTTGTATATCGTAAAAACACTAATCGAGATGCACGGTGG
>JAESTK010000127.1 GCA_016763645.1 Flavobacteriales bacterium | reverse complement strand
TCAGAGGTTGTAATTCTTGACATTAAAGAAGGTTTTGCTGAAGGTAAAGCGATGGATTTGATGCAAACAGCATCTTTAAATGGATTTGACACCAAAATTGTAGGTAGTACAAACGATTATTCGAAAACAGCAGGTAGTGATGTTGCGGTTATTACAAGTGGTATTCCTCGTAAACCAGGTATGACTCGCGAAGAGTTGATTGGTATTAATGCTGGTATTGTAAAAATGGTTACTGAGAATTTAGTAAAACATTCTCCAAAAGTTATTATAATAGTGGTAAGTAATCCGATGGATACAATGACTTACTTAACTCACAAAGTCTCAGGATTGCCAAAAAATAGAATTATAGGCATGGGTGGGGCATTAGATAGTGCCCGGTTCAAATATAGAATTGCAGAGGCCTTAGGTTGTCCTTCATCAGATGTTGATGGTATGGTAATTGGAGGACATAGTGATGTCGGAATGGTTCCTTTAATTGGAAAAGCAGTTCGTAATAGTGTTGCCGTTTCTGAATTTTTATCAGAAGAAAGAATGCAACAGGTAGTTGAAGACACTAAAGTAGGTGGCGCAACGTTAACTGGGCTGCTAGGTACTTCTGCTTGGTATGCTCCAGGAGCAGCTGTTTCAGAATTGGTTCGTGCAATAGGACAAGATTCTCAAAAAATGTTTCCATGCTCGGCAATGTTAGATGGCGAATACGGTTTAAACGATATTTGCATTGGTGTACCATGCATTTTAGGTAAAAACGGAATCGAAAAAATTATTGAGATAGAATTATCTGACGCAGAAAAGGCAAAAATGACGGAAAGCGCTGTAGGTGTTTCTAAAACTAACGGATTGTTAGAGTTATAGAAATTGAATTATAAATTAATTGAAAGAGGTGTCTGTTTTCGGGCACCTCTTTTTTTATAAAAATTTAGCTTTTTCTTCCTCAGTTGGTATTCGGCAGGTGTTTCGTTTCCCGAACCAACCATATCTGTTTTTCGCAATAACAGAATATACCCAATCTCGAATAAATTTAGGAACAATTAACAATATGACTGCTAACGAGAGAGGAAAATGGAGTCTGTGTAAAATCAATAAAACTGCGGTCGATTTGTTGTAAAATTTTTCATTTTTAACATAGACAACTGTACTCAGACTTTGTTCCATGAAAGGTGATTCAGTCAATAATTCCTTCGATTTAGTAGATTGAAGGGAGTCGAACTTAAATTCGCCATTCTTGTCGTACCGTATTATATAATCTACAAAATTGTTGCAGAGATTGCACTCTCCATCAAATAAAACAATATGCGGATGAATATTATCCATGATTAATTTCATCCAAAAATACGGCAATTAGCTGTGTAATTTAACACACAAATTAGAGCTTTTTTAGTTTCGATTTTTTACCGTTGTAAGCGTGATTTTTTATTTTATATTTGCAGCCTTATTTTTGAGGGTAAAAAAGAAAATTTAATAAAATTATGCAAAATAAAAGTGCAATTTGGGTATTTACAATCTTGTTAGCGTTAGCCTGTGCTTATCAGATCTCGTTTACGTTTGTGGCAAGCGGGGTTGAATCAGATGCCGAAGCTTTCGGAGCCAGTAAAGCCGACTCTATTGGTTTGGTTGATGATAATGTTAGCGAGATGGATAAAGCGGTTTATGCGGAGTCGTATAGAGACGAGTACCTTGTCAGTAAAAGCGAAAAATCAGTTTACCCATTACTTGGGTTTACATACAATCAGGTTAAGAAATTTCAAATCAATCTAGGGCTTGACCTCCAAGGGGGTATGAGTGTTACCTTAGAAGTTTCTGTAGTGGATGTGCTTCGGTCTTTAGCTAAAGATACTCAAGACGAAAGCTTTAAGAAAGCAATTTCTAGAGCAAGAGAAATGCAAAAAGATTCGCAAGAAGAGTTTGTTGCGCTTTTCGCTAAGGCTTGGGACGAAACAAACCCTAGCGTAGAAATGTGGACCGCTTTTCATTCTCGAGAAAACAAAGATAAGTTTCCGAGAAATATGGCCCAAGTTGATTTAGTTCAATTACTTGCAGAAGAGGCAGAAGCAGCTATTTCACAAACCGAGCAAGTTATTAGAAAACGTATTGATAACTTAGGTGTTGTTCAGCCCAAAGTTCAACGCTTAGAAGGTACAGGAAGAATAATTGTAGAGTTGCCAGGTGTTAAGGACAAAAGTAGAGTTCGTGATTTATTGCAAAGCACCGCGAAACTTGAATTTTGGGAGGCAAATAAAAATGATGGTATTTATAATAAATTTATCGAAGCGAATGATATTATAGCGTTAACTCAAAATAAAAAGCAAGGTTCTTCTACAGAAGCGTCTATTGAGAAAGACACCACTTCTTTGGAAGGTGTAGTTGCGATACCTGATTCTACAATTGTTAAAGATACAGCAGCTACAGAGTTAAGTATTCTTGAAGAGTTAAAAGGAGACGATTCTGCTGAGGGCAGCGATTCTACTGCGGCTGCAGCAGCTGATGAGCAATTAACCGATGCAGAAAGAAAAGCGAAATTCCCACTTACATCAATCTTATTCGCTAACTTAACCAGCGATAACACCCAATTTGCAGAAGGGCCATTTATCGGTTTCGCGAGAGTTAGAGATACTTCTCAAGTTAACACCTATTTGGCAATGAAAAAGGTGAAAGTTTTATTCCCTAAAACTAAATTCTTTTGGGAGGCGAAACCATTTCCATTAAGTGATGGTTCACAATCTGTTCGTTTGTTATCTGTAAAAGTTACCAAGCGTGATGGTACAGCACCTATGGGCGGTGATGCTATTAGTAGTGCAGCATCACAAGTTAATCAGCTTGGTCAGCCAGAAGTATCAATGAGAATGACTTCCGATGGTTCGACCAAATGGAAAAACATGACTGCAGAAGCAGCTAAGAACAACCCTGGGTACGTTGCTATTATATTAGATGGTCTAGTTTATTCTGCACCAAGTGTTCGTGAAGAAATTGCAGGCGGTAGTACTTCAATTAGCGGAAGCTTTACCGTTCAGGAAACAAAAGATTTAGCAAATGTGCTTAAATCAGGTAAGTTAGGTGCTTCAGCAAATATTATCGAAGAAGCAATTGTTGGACCTTCTCTAGGTAAAAAATCTGTTGATAATGGATTGATGTCATTCATAATCGCTCTAGCTGTTGTATTGGCATATATGGTTTTCTATTATGCAAAAGCTGGTATTGCTGCCGATATAGCCTTAGCCGCAAATATCTTTTTTGTAGTAGGTGTGTTGGCTTCAATTGGCGCAACGTTAACATTGCCGGGTATTGCAGGTATCGTACTTACAATTGGTATGTCGGTAGATGCGAACGTACTTATTTACGAACGTATTCGTGAAGAAATGGCACAAGGTAAAGGACAACGTTTAGCAATAGTTGATGGATATAACAATGCATACAGTTCTATTAT
>JAESTK010000126.1 GCA_016763645.1 Flavobacteriales bacterium | reverse complement strand
GTTGACATTGTTCTTCCGTTTCTAAAATTGTGGTTTGATTCTCAATTCGTTTCCCGTAAACGTCTTTCCCAATCCGGTTGGGGTTATCGGTAATCCATTTAAAGTCAATGTTTTTTTCGATTAACATTCTCGCCAACGTTTTCCCTTTTTTCCCTACTCCCCAAATTACTAACTGCTGAGAAGAATCATAATCTATCTTCAAAAAGTAGTTTGTTTTTAGCTCCAAAAAATTATTGTCAGAGTAATTTTTATCGTTTCGTGATGCTCTAGCACTATGGTCTCTCCAAATGTGCAAGAGGGTTTTTATCGGCTTTACTTTAATATTGTGCTGATACATTCTAAAGACTAAATCATAATCTTCAGGATAAGTTTCTGAATTGAACCCTCCAATTTTATCAAAGGTTTGCCTCTCCATCATCCAACAAGGAGAAGGGATTACACACTCTTTATAAATTTCGGAGTAGTAGGAATTAGTTTCTACGAAGCTGTTCAACCAACTTTCGTAATAAGTGTAACCTTCGCCTAATTCCGTTTCTGAAATGTATTTTATTTTTCCAGTAACTACGGTATTTTTTCCGCACTGATTCACCATTAATTCAAGCTTATTAGGCGGCATAATGTCATCAGCATCCATACGGGTAATAAAACGGGATATAGTATTGCTATATCCCATTTTTAAGGCATCAATAATTCCGTTTCCTGTATTGTTGATTACTGTAATTCGTCTGTCTATATCTGCAAACTTATGGAGCAGTTCGAGCGTATTGTCTGTTGAGTGGTCGTTTACCACAACAAGCTCCCAATTGGTATATGATTGGTGTAAAATAGAATTGATGCACTTCTCTATAAACAGTCCCGCATTTCGTGCAGGCATAATAATCGCTATTTTTTTTTCGTGCATCCGATTCAAAAGTATCAACAATAAAGAAATTCTCATCGTTTTTTGTTTTACTTTGAGTTTCGAAATCATAGTCAATGGCAGAATTTACCTACGAATTTTTAAAATCCTTACCCAAAGCTGAATTACATTGTCATTTGGATGGCTCTGTGAGGGTGAAAACAATTTTAGAATTAGCCCATAAACACCATGTCGAGCTGCCTCGAGCTAATTACGATGAGTTAAAATCGTACTTAGAGGTTGGCGATGGCTGTAAAGATTTACTCGATTATTTAAAAGCCTTTTCTGTAACTAATTCCGTTTTGCAAACAATTGATGCTCTAACCCGAGCAGCTTTCGAGTTGAGCGAAGACGCTGCCGAAGAGAACATTAGAGTATTAGAAATACGTTTTTCTCCTTTATTACATACCGAAAAAGGGCTTACTCTTCCCGAAATTGTAGAGGCTGTAATAGAAGGTAAAACAACGGCTGAAAAAAAATACAATATCAAGGTAGGGTTAATTTTATGCGGTATTCGTAGTATGTCGCCCGAGCGTTCTATGGATTTAGCGCAAGTTGCTATCAAATATAAAAATAAAGGTGTTGTAGCGTACGACCTTGCGGGTCCTGAAGAAAATTATCCTGCCAAAGATCACAAAGAGGCCTTTTTTACGATCATCAACAACAATATAAACACAACGGTTCACGCGGGTGAGGCTTATGGACCAGAATCTATACATCAAGCTATTCATTATACCCGAGCTAATAGAATTGGTCACGGAACACGCTTACGAGAAGACCCCGAACTACTAAATTTTGTGAATGACCATCGCATACCGTTAGAAATGTGCGTAAATTGTAATGTACAAACTAATACGGTAGCTTCCTTGACCGATCATCCTATAAAAGAATACCTAGACTTAGGTATTCGGGTAACAATAAATACCGACAATCGACTAATCTCTCAAACAACTCTCACTAACGAATATAAAACTGTTTGTGATACTTTTAACCTCAGCCAAAAGGAACTGAAAAAACTAATTTTAAACGGATTTAAATCAGTGTTTTTATCTTACAAAGAGTGCCGAGATGTTTATGAAAAAGCTGAAGAAGAGTTAGTGAACTTGGGATTATGATACGCTAAGAATTCTGATATGCTTCAAAAGAGAAATAGAACCCTTCTTGAGTACTTAACTCTGCTTTCTTTCATATTATTAATCGTGATTTATCATGTGTTTGGCTACGTTGGTCCTTTTGGGTTTGACGATATGATTTATGCCGAAATGGCAAATAATCTAAATAAAGGTATTATTGTTTATCATCATCATTTTTCCTATCGGATCGTATTAATATATTTTACCTCCATCTCTTACCAATTATTTGGCATTAATGATCATGCCTCTGCATTGCCTTCAATGATTTTAGCTATTTCTATTGTTATCATGATTTTCGATATTACTAGAAAAAAAGGATTATCTCAACTTATAATGGCCCTCTCTCTTTCAACACTTTCATATTGGTTGTTGTTTTATTCAGATAAACTTTCGGCTGATATATATGTTGCTTTTTCAACGATGCTATCACTCTACATTATCCACAAGTATAAATATGATAGTAAAAAAAGAAATCCCATTATGTACGGAGTCGCACTGTCATTTTCATTACTCTTTGGCTTTACATCAAAAGGGACTATTATACTCCTTTTACCGTTAGTTGGATACTTAATTCTTACGGATATAATTTTGAAAAAAAATACTAAATTTTGGGGTGCTTTTGTAATAGGAACTGTGAGTTTGTTAGCCAGTTATTTTTTAGTATTTGAATTGTTAACTGGCAATTTCGCTATGAGATTTGATACTATTTCTCAAAATGGATATTTGAATCGATGCAGCTACGACCTACAACCCACAATCTTATTATTAAAACGCATTTCGTTTCAATTTATCAATCTTGCTACTTCTTCCGGAATGTTAACTGGTTACTTGTTTGTATTTGCATACCTTTTTAGGATGAAAATTAAGCGCTACATTAAACTTAATAATTCCTTCTCCTTCTTTTTTGTTTCATCGATCATCTTATTCTTGTCTGCAAATTTTATGTCCATCTCATATAAAGCGTATGTTCCAATGTGTCTCGACCCTCGCCATTTTTTGTTTTTACTCCCTATTGTTGCTATCCCTTCCTCTAAAATTGTTCATGACTTCGTCATCGAAAGAAAAGGATTGATAGCAATATTCTCAGCCTTATTAGGAGTGTCTATTTTATCGTATTACACTCAATTTGATGTTTTTAAAAAACTTTACCTACCCTTGTTAATTTTGTTTGGTCTTTTTAGTGTAGTAAAAAAAACACTTAAAACTCAAATTGCTTTTACATTCTTGTTTTTTGTTATTTTATTGTACCGTCCCATGCAGCCTGTAATTTCTAATAGCTCGGTAAATTACAACGCCCAAAAATTAGCGGCACATCAATATGTGTTGAATCGTTATACCAGTGCATATGTGTTAACGAACAAAGTACAAACAAGAATTTTCAATTACTATAACGAATTTAAAACAGACAAATCGCTCACCTTTGTTGATTACCAAGCTTTAGATATTGATACTTTGACCGACAAACAGAAAGTTTTATTCTTAAATTGGAGAACTGAGAGTTTAACTGGGCTAACGAGAGGTGACTTACCATATTATGCCAAAAATATATCATCACAAAATATAGATTTTGAAAACGAGGCCATTAATTTGGCCGTCTATGAATTGAATGATGTCCCTAAAAAAAGAAAAGTATTATCGACCTTAAACACTTTTGATTTCCCAATAAAAAAGTGGGAAATGGACAGCGCTGATATTACAAATGCCATTGTTTATCGTGGTGAGTTTTCCTGTAAAATACGAAAGTACTCCCCCGTTTTTGAAACTTCAATTGACTCTTTCAATTTAAAGCCCCGAGCCGATTTACTAATTTCTGGAAAAGTGTTTTGCTATTACAAAGAAGAAACCAAAACCAAGCTTGTTCTTTCAATCGAAGATACATCGGGATGCTATGTTTGGAAAGCAAAAAAAATTAGTAAATACCTAACAGCGTATGAAAATTGGTGGGGTGCCCGATATGTTTTTCAAATCAAATCAACAGAACTAAAACCATCTTCTGTTGTTAAAATATATGTACTCAATCCTGACGTTCACGATATTTATTTAGATGACTTTAAAATAGACTTTTTCGAATTATCTTATTAGACTCTAATAAAACAGCCCATCAATATCAATCTTCTTTTGCCCAGTATTGATTATTCCATTCAACTCAATTTTTGAATTTTTATCCAACACAAATTCATGTTGCACTTCTATAAATTGAATCTCTTTAGCGGCAATAGAGGCCGGACCAAATTCAGATTTCTTTTGGTATATCGCAAAGCCGTATTCACAGTTTATCAATTTTACATTATCAATTTTTCCTGTAGATAAATCTTTTGCACTTATCCCTATAATGGCGTTTTTTATAGTAGTGTTTGTCGCTTCAACAAAAGAATTTTCTCCAATGCTAATTCCTTTATCTTCCACATTTAGCATTTGGCAATTCTCAACATAAATATTGCTGCCAGAAAAATCTATAGCATCGTTACCGATATTTTCAAAGCTTGAATTAAGTACTTTTCCTGTGCAAAAATCACCATCGAAAGCATCACTATGTGTATATTTAAACAATGAACTATCCACTACAAAAGTAGAGCGAATAATATTCAAAGCGTCTTCACATTGATTATTGATAAACGAACAATTACTTATCGAAACGTCAGATTCATAGAAAGAAACTGCCCCTGTTAAAATCCAACCCTTGTAATTAAGGGTGCTGAGATTCGAAAAATTAACGTGTTGTAACTTAGATTCTTTATCCGCTTGCAAAATAGTAAACCCATTGGCCGAGCTGTCAGTTGAAGTTATGGTGATTTTCTTCGCTTCTGTACCAACCGCAAAAACCGGAGAGTAACTAATTATTTTAGCTTGATTGATTAGATCGATAGTTGTGCCCGCTTCAATATAAAACTCATATCCTTTAGGAATGATAATATTATCTGACACTTGATAATTCCCTTTCGAGATTGTAACTTTTGAGTTCTCTAACGCACATATAATATTTAGCTTTTGTCTTTGTAACTGTTGCATGGGCGAAGTCGATAATATTTTCGTCTCCGAAATAAATTCCTTTTTTTTGAACATATATCCTTCTTGTTGATTTCGATTCTTTATCAATTTCTCGATTTCAAAATGATAATTCTCGTACACTGTTTTTGCAAAAACCAATGTCTCTTCCCTGTTTTTCTCCACTTTATCGATGATACTTTTTAGTTTTTTACCTGTAAAATATTCTTGAAGGTACTCGTTGTATTTATTCACAAATAAAGAGTCTCGAAAGGCATTTGTCGAATAAAAATCATTCGTATTGCTCTCTAAACTAGCAGTTGAAATATAACCTATTGGCTCTAAAAGCCCTGTTATTCCGTTGTAATACCATCGCTGATTTTCGACAGAAATACCTTGTTCTAAATTAAAAATACGCAGTAACGCGTAATATTTTGCAAGCCTTTCTACATCAAATAACTGAGCAACTTGGGCGTCTCCTTTTTGATATTGATTCATGTTCAACTTCGCAATTTCGAATTGCTGTTTTAACTCCTTAAATTTATTCAGCTTCTTTTTACCAAAAGGAACCGAAACAAGGTCATCGTCAAGCGAAAAAATAGGCCCTTCACGCCTTTTTCTGCTTTCGACTAATACTTTTGTAAAACTTTCTTGTAACACGAAAGGATTAGTTTTTCCCTCGAAAATCAAATCACAAAAATCGTATCTAACCGTCAAAATATCCTCACTTTCCAGCATTTCGTAAAAATAGAGTAGGTCTATTTGCTTTTCTGTTACCAAAGGGAAAAACTCAAACTGTTTTAACCCTCGAAAATAAGATCCATCATCAGATTTTATTGAAAGGCGGTTGCCCTTCTTTTTTGCCTTAATTTTTAGAGACGCCTCATCCAACGTCAATTTTCCTTCTTGCCATTTATTATGCCCCAATTTCTTCTCGAATCGTAAATCAATTGTAAAACTAGATTGCACCTTTTTTTCACTTTTATGGGACGAATCGCACCCAAAAACAAAAATTGACAGAATAAAAATGTAGAATATTTTTTGCACCGTTAATAACATTTAAGCGTTCAAAAGTAATGTTTCTAATCCGCTGTAAAGGCCGAACATTCCACAACTTTGTCTAATGACCGACCAACCCCATACAAAAAAACGTATTCGTCTTTTTATTTTCCTGTTTTGGGTAGCTGTTTTAGGTCCAGGGCTTGGCATTACAGGTACCATGTTTATGGCTGCTCACGATTATTTGGGTAAGCTTCCAACTTTCGAGGAATTAGAAAACCCCAACACTAATTTAGCAACCGAAATATATTCTACTGATGGTAAAATTTTAGGCAAATATTTTAAAGAAAATAGAACCAATATAATTTATGGAGATTTGTCTCCTCATCTTTCAAATGCTCTAATATCAACCGAAGACGAACGGTTTTATTCTCATTCGGGTGTCGACTTTAAAGGTCTCGTTAGGGCGGTCGCCTACGTTGGAACAAAAGGTGGAGCAAGTACCGTTACTCAGCAATTATCTAAAATGTTGTTTACCAAAAAGCCCGCTCATAAATTAAGACGAGTCGTTCAAAAAATGAAAGAGTGGGTAATTGCCGGTAGGTTAGAAAGGCAATACACCAAAAATGAAATTATAGCTATGTATTTTAATAAGCTCGATTTTGTAAATAATGCAGTAGGAATTAAGTCGGCATCTAACGTATATTTTGGTGTAGATCCTGCTTATTTGAAGCTTGAGCAAGCAGCACTTTTGGTCGGAATGGCAAAAAACCCATCTCTTTTCAATCCAATTAGACGACCGGATACAACTCTACACAGAAGAAATGTGGTATTGCATCAAATGCGAAAAAACGAATTTATTTCAACTCCAGAATACGATTCTTTGATTCAGATTCCACTAGAACTTGATTACAATGTAGTTGACCATAAAGAGGGATTAGCCCCTTATTTTAGAGAAATTTTGCGTTCGAAAATTAAATCTCTGTTTTCTGAGAAAGACTCACTTGGTAATTATAAATATCACAAAGCAGGAAACCCACAAGAACCTTATAATATTTACAAAGACGGGCTAAAAATTTACACCACTATCGATTCTCGTCTACAGAAATATGCTGAAAAAGCAGTTACAACTCATCTGAAAAACGAATTGCAGGATGATCTCTTTCGAGATTTGAAAAACAGAAACAAAAAAAAATATCCGTTCGATTGGCGGGTAAGTACAGCACAGGTCGAGTCGATTCTCAATAGAGCAATGAAGCAAACTCAGCGCTATCGAGTGTTAATTGGAAAAGAGTGTGCTAATTGCGGAAGAAGAGGGAAAATAATTGAACATAAAACAAGAGAATCAGGCGAAAATATTTACGCTTGTACGGCAGAAGATTGTCTGTTTGAAAGGCTTGCCGTTCCAAAAGATTCTATCGAAATAATATTCAATACTCCAGATACCATGAAAGTATTTACTTGGAGTGGCGACAAAGACACAGTGATGACACCAATGGATAGTATTCGTTACTATAAAAGTTTTTTACAAGCGGGGCTCATGTCAATGGATCCGAATACTGGTTTCATAAAAGCTTGGGTTGGAGGAATTGACTACCATCATTTTAAGTACGACCATGTACAACAAAGCAAACGACAAGTAGGCTCAACATTTAAACCATTTGTTTATTCACTTGCTATTCAAAATGGGCTTTCGCCATGTTATGAAGTGCCAAATGTTCCCGTAATTTTTCAGAAAGAAAAATGGAGAATGGAAAAAGATTGGTCACCACAGAACTCTGACCGTTTATATGGATGTAATGTTTCATTGAAATATGGTTTAGCCAACTCAATGAATACCGTTACGGCATGGGTATTAAGCCAATACGGGTCTGAGGCACCTAAAAACGTAATTCGTTTGGCTCGAAAAATGGGAATTACGAGTTACCTACCTCCTGTACCTTCTATTTGCTTGGGGGTGGCCGACTTATCTCTTTTCGAAATGGTCGGAGCAAACTCCACTTTTGTGAATAAGGGCGTTTGGACTGAGCCAATTTTTATCGTTCGAATAGAAGATAAAAACGGAAATGTAATTCAAGACTTTACCCCCGAAACTCGCGAAGCGATGAGTGAAGAAACGGCTTATGTTATGCTCAATTTAATGAAAGGCGTTGTTGATGGAGTTTATAGCCAATGTATGGGCGATAGGATGAAAGCCAATAGAGAAAAAAACGGAAGAGGATCTGTAATGTATAAACCAGGTACAGGCATGAGAATTAGAGGGCGAAAAACGGAGAAACGCCCCTATGTGGGAATTAAGTATCCGATGGCGGGTAAAACAGGAACAACACAAAACAATTCTGATGGCTGGTTTATGGGTCTCACTCCAGATCTGGTTACTGGAGTTTGGGTTGGAGCTGAAGATAGAGGCGTTCGGTTTTCGAGAACTAGCTTGGGGCAAGGAGCTAATACAGCTCTTCCAATTTATGGATATTATATGAACGATGTTTACGAAGACGAAGATATCGCAATCTCTAAACAAGACTTCGCAAAACCCAAGAAGCCCCTTTCTATAGAATTAAATTGCACTCAATATAAATATTCAAGGAGTAATAGTAACTCTAGTTCGGGTGGAGATGTTAATTTTGGTGAGGACGATTTTTAAAATCCTTACGTATGAACAAACTTGTTGCCAATAGCGATGCCGCTATTGAAGGAATAAAAGACGGAATGACGCTAATGCTTGGCGGTTTTGGACTCTGTGGAATTCCAGAAAACTGTATTGGCTCGCTCGTTAAAAAAGGAATATCAGATTTAACTTGTATCTCAAACAACGCGGGAGTAGATGATTTTGGGCTAGGGTTGTTGCTTCAAAAACGACAAATTAAAAAAATGATCTCTTCATATGTTGGCGAAAACGATGAATTCGAACGACAAATGCTTAGTGGAGAATTAGAGGTCGACTTAATACCTCAAGGCTCTCTTGCAGAACGTTGCCGTGCAGGAGGTGCAGGAATTCCAGCGTTTTTTACCCCTGCAGGGTTTGGGACTGAAGTTGCCGAAGGAAAAGAAATTAGAGATTTCAATGGTAAACCTCACATCCTCGAAAGTGCGTTAACAGCAGATTTTGCCATTGTAAAAGCATGGAAAGGTGACCGTTTTGGCAATTTGATTTTTAAAGGAACTGCAAGAAACTTTAACCCCGTTATGGCGATGGCAGGTAAAATTACCATTGCAGAGGTGGAAGAGCTAGTTGAACCAGGCGAATTAGACCCAAATCAAATTCACACTCCAGGGATATTTGTGCAGCGAGTTTTTCAAGGAGCAGACTACGAAAAAAGAATTGAACAACGTACAGTTAGATAGCTAAATTAATGTCTACTTCTGAGCGATATCTATTTCTACTTATTGGTGTCGTGCTATTTGTGTATCTTCTTCTCCGCGCCTCTCTGGTTACAATAGTCGGAGACGAAGCTGCGACTTTTTTTCATTATATCTTCCCTAAAGAATTTATTCCTGGAATTGCAAGAAGAGGTGCAAATAATCACTTGCTAAATTCTATAATAGCTACAGAATTATCTTCTATTTTTGGCTACTCAGCATTCGTGTTACGACTAGGTAACCTGCTTTCATTTCCATTGTATCTATTTTTTATTTACAAGTTTATAGGGGAGTTAAAAAATATTATCCTTCGTTGGATTCTATTCTTTGGACTAAGTACCGCGGTACTTATTGAGTTTTTTGCTTTGTGTCGAGGATATGGAATGTCATTTGCTTTTTTATTAGGGAGCTGCTGGTTTTTATATTCAGCATCGCGCAATTCGAAGCCTCATTTCTTTTTCCTCAGTAGTCTTTTTATTTTGTTTGGGGTAGCCGCTAATATGACATTAATAAACACTGCTATTATCGTGGTTGGTCTCTCTACTATACTCCTAGTTATTAATTACGGTCAATCAAAAAGTAGAAAACTATTGCTTTGGGCAGGGTTAACAATCGTTTTAGGAATTACTGGAATCTCCTATTTTTCTTCCATAGCACTTAAACTTCACGGTAGTGGGTTACTTTATTTGGGTAACAAAACAAACTTTTGGGACACAACATTAAACTCTATTGGACAATCGTTAACGCATTCTGCATTTATTTTTCGGTGGGTGTTTCTTGGATTGTGCATATTCATCATAATTGAGAGAGGAGTGGCTATATGGAAAAGCGCAAAAGCTTCAGCACTTCTAAGTCCAACAACTCTTTTAACAACTCTTTTTTTTGGAAACATCATAGCAACAATTCTATTAACTACTCTTTTTGAAGTTAACTACCCCATAGCTCGAGCTTGATTTTACTTCTTTATTTTACTGGTTTTAGCCTCATGCTTTTCCCTAGATAAAATCTCAAAAAACATACGTTATGCTGTCGTTTTGGCAATTCCATTCGCGTATTTCCCCATACATTTATGCTTGAGTGTTAACCTTACGCATACAAGTGCTTGGCCTCATGAATGCCTCCCTGAAAAGTTTTACAATCGCATTGCTCAAGAAAACCCTAACGCAACTATTAATGGGAATAAACTTCACCGTTATTCGTGGGGGTATATGAATTTATTACAGAAACAAAATCTGAACCACTGGCAAGACAGAGACTACCCAAGTTCTATTGCTGATTATCGAATCATAAATTTATCAGATATTTCAGTTGACTCACTCTATACTACTATTGATTCTGATGAGCAATCTCAACTTGTACTACAGCGGAAAACTATTAAGTCCAGCTTCAAACCAATCCGAATAACAAAATCTGAAGCAATAACTTCTCGTAAAAACTCTTATCACAAAATGTTGTCTTTAGAATTAGACACGATTTCCAAAAATAAAAGCTACTTGTGTGAGTACTCTGTTGATTTATCAAGCGATAAATTCCCATTTATCTGCTGGCTTGTTGTGGATGTTAAGAATTTTGAAGGGAAAGCAATCAGTTACGATTATGTCAAATTACATTGGAATCACTTAGAACCTGTTCATAATCTTTTAGACGAAAGAAATAC
>JAESTK010000349.1 GCA_016763645.1 Flavobacteriales bacterium | reverse complement strand
ATATATGGCAAGAAGTATCTAAAGAGGTTTACTGTTTCTAAAAGTTAGTGTAAGTACTTTTCTACACCTAAATGAACTAACTTGACGGTGCCATTTGAACATATGAAATGTTAACTTGGTAAAAGCCTTAAAGTTTTTGAACATTTAGAAAAAATGTCTATTTTGGCGGAAGACAACAAAGTGCTGCTAAAACTAATTACTTCTCTTTTATTACTATACATAAGAAGTTTATATAAAATTGTAAGTCTAACGACATTGTCTATTTCGGCTATTATTAAAATTCAACAGAAGAGACGCTTCGCTCTGCTGATAAAAGGAAATGTATTATAGCCTTAAAAATGATCTTCTCTAAAAATATAGTAATTTGATCTAGTTGGCAGTTTGTAAATCAACTCTATAATTTAATTTATTATTGTTTAGCATGTCTTGTATAACAGTAGCTACAAAAAATCTTTTACTTTGCTCTAACTGCTTTGCAAGCTCTATAGCCTTTTTAATTGATGTGGGCTTTCTATCGTTCTCGATATCTGAAAGTCTTCCGATACTAAGCTGTAACATACTAGCAAAGTCCTTTTGTGTCATATTGTCGTAGTCTGTGAGCCTTATATTTTTAATCATACTACCAAAGGTGAAATCTTCCCCTATAATTTCATCCAAAAAGTCTAATGCTTCTTTGCTCATAACTTCACCTCTTAATATTTATGTTTATTTATTTCTATAACTTCAACAAGTTCTATTTCTCTATTCTTATTAACTATATAGAATGCTCTATAAGCTTTATTTAATCTTATTGATCTTTGCCCCTTTCTATCACCTTGTAACGGCTCATCATGATAGCTGTACGTGCTCGCAAACATAAACGCCATGCTCATTTGCAAAAGCTGTTTTCATGCTCACTAATCTTGCAAATAAGAAAAAGGCTGTGCTCACTTTATCCGCAAATAAGGATTCCCATACCCACTTTATATGCAAATAAGAAAATCTACTAAATGTTTAATTTTTGTAATTTCTGATTAAATTCTATGCTTCTTTCTTTATTTGCTTTGCCAGTAAAAAAGTCTCTAACCTCTTTTTTAGTAGCATTGAGTAATTCGCAAACAGCCAGCTCTTGATATCCATTTCTTGCCAACTTAGATTGAACTGATTGAAGATCAGGATACATAACTTGTTTAACTGTATCTAGATTGATAGGCTTCTCCCCAACATCATAAGCTAGTTGTATAGCGAGTTTTAAATAGAATGTTATTTGTAATGGAGTTAAGAGTTCTTTAGCTAAATATTTAATAGCATCATCTGAGATATAATCATTTATTTTGAGAGGCTTTTTCTTAGTATTGTTTTCAAACCACCACCTAATAAATTTATCGTTATCTCCAATACTACCATCTAAAGAAATCATTTCTAACCTAGCTACTATTTCTTCCGTCGCGGAAGTAGACAATGAATTCATTAGTTTAGGGTGACCTGCTAGAATAATAGTCAAAAAATAACCACTCGTAGCTACAAACTCAACTAATCTTTTTAAGGCTATTAAAGTCTGACCATGTAGATCATGAGCCTCATCAATAAATAAAACTACAGGTTTATTTTTCTTCTTTAAAATCCTTATCAAATCCCTTCCTCTTTTCTCTGGAGCTATTGAAAATTTGAAGTTTTTCTCATTCTTACTGAGATCATAAAATAATGCTGTAAATAGAATGTTTACATTAACACGCTTTTTGTCTGTGCTTAAACACCTAGACACCATTATTTTACCATCTTGCTCTATCTCTTTACCAAGCCTATTTAGCAATGTTGTTTTACCTGATCCAACCATCCCAATTAGTGCGAATATGCCTCCTTGATGAATGTTGAATATTAGGTTTTTTGTTATCTTTTTATGAGCCTCTGTTTCAAAATATTTTTGACTAGTTGGACTGATATTTAAATCAAAAAAATCGTACGCTTCTATTAGCATTGAACATTTTCCTTATTTGTATGTAATTCAATAGCTAGATAACTATCTAGTTGATTAATTATCAACTCTTTATCTAATGTTTCTACAAGTAACTTATTTATGAATGATAAGTAATTACTGCTCATTTGAGCTAATGGACTTCCTATGTAGCTGGCTATAAACTTTTTAGCTTCAATCCTATTAGAAAATATACACCGTTCCTCTTCAAAAGGTTTTCTATTAATATCAAGATAATCATCACCATCGTAGTAAGACATAACACTTTTAGGCACAGATAAATTTTTTGCTATTTCTGCTATTTCATCAGCCTTATGTTCACCGCTAGTCTTTTTGTACTCTCTATAGGACCCGAAAGCAATTATGTTGTCAGTTGGATAAAACGGACCCAAGAGTTTGGTACCATTCTCTATATGCACTTGCTTGTCTAACACGCCATATAAAATAGTTACTTTTTTATTAGCTAGTTGAGGATCTAACTGATACGATACCCCGTCAATCAGAACAGTAGCATCTGAATTAACTTTTCTAGTATCTGGCTTTCTCACTATTTTAGAAAAATGTTCCCAAGAGCACATTTCATTTATTTGATTACCCTCTAAATTATCTCTCCAAACCTTGATCTTACTAGACTTCATTCTTCTATGATTTTTCTTATTATAATGATTTACATAGTTTAATAGCCACTCATTAGCTTCATCTAATGACTCAGGAAAGTGCAAAAAGCATTTACTTTCAAAATTGTTTTTAACTGTTCTATTATAGATTTCAACTTTACCTTTAGATCTAGCTGTTGTTCTACGACCATCAGAATTTTTAGGCATATGTGTCAAAAGGGTAATCCCTAAAGATTGTAATACTCTTCTAAATATTTTGCTTCTTGCAAAAGCTCCATTGTCCGTATAAATATATTTAGGTATGCCTTGTAGTTGGTTATTTTTAGAATCATTTTTGTTACACATAACTTCAAACAAAAAGTGCAAAGCTGTCATAGCATCTTCACCATGAGTCTCTATATATTTGCTGAAAATAATCCCACTTTTGTCATCAACAATATTTGCCATATATAAGTTCTTGTCGGCTCCTTCCAACTTCTTCAAATTTGAAGGAGTGAAATCAAATTGCCAACATTCATTACTGTGCTGAGCTTCAAACCTTGTAACTATTGGTTCTATGTTTTTAACAGTATGGTAATCTAAGTCAAGATTAAGTAGATGTCTGTCAACAGTACTTCTTTTTAGTAAACCTAGAGGGACCTTAATAAACTCATCATTTAAATGAATTCCCACTTTTTCTAATATTGATATGCATTCTTGAGTAGAAAGATGATTATCTTTCTGGTTAGATGTTTTTAACTTCAAGGCAGATATTATCTTACAGTATTTTATAAGTTCTTTTTT
This sequence comes from Flavobacteriales bacterium, assembly GCA_016763645.1. Classification (GTDB taxonomy): domain Bacteria; phylum Bacteroidota; class Bacteroidia; order Flavobacteriales_G; family NORP312; genus NORP312. Next base: position 39 of record JAESTK010000349.1, on the reverse strand, counting down.
TGGAATATTTCTGGAACAACCCATATCTGTACGAGGTGT
>JAESTK010000008.1 GCA_016763645.1 Flavobacteriales bacterium | reverse complement strand
TTGTGCTATATTTTGTTTTTCTTCCCCCAACTTTATCGCTTGGAGCTTAAAACTTACTGTGAATTTTCTTCTTGTCATTTTGCTAAGATAATTTTTGCAATGTTATCTTAACTTGGTGTCCATTTTATTATTGCATGCCCAATCTTCTCAATTATCAGTATTTTAGAATCGAACTCAGGTTATCAATAATAAAGGGCAACCTTGTCGGGTTGCCCTTTATTTCATTAATAGTTTAAATTTTTACCTTACTACGGTAACAGATCCTATAAATTCTTTTGGTTCTGCTGAATCGGAACTAGTGAAAGGCTTGACAAATGCTTTCCAGATATATACATCATTAGGAGCAAGTTTATCTGTGCCTTTAACATACCCATCCCAAACAGCATTAAAATCTTGCGTATAGAAAATCAGTTCGCCCCATCTATCGTAGATGCTGAGTTCAAAATTGTCCTCATCAACTCCAACGCCAAAGAGCTTAAATCCATCGTTTGTTCCATCATCATCTGGAGTGAAAGCATTAGGAGCATAGATTGCAAAATCGGGTTTTACAACAAACTCTAAAGTATCGTAGTCATGACACCCATGAACATTGACCACATCTAAAGCAATTCTGTAAGTACCTGTATCGCTATACGAATGTGAAGCGAACATGCCATAAGCAGAGGCGATATTAAACGGGTCGTTAAAATCCCAAGAGTACAAGCTATCTACCCCAATAGAAGTGGAAGCATTAACTTCTAGGTAAGGATCAAGTAGTGTGGTAGATCCAGGGTCTACGGTAAAGCTAGCGATAGGAATAGGGTATATATCTATGTACTCTTGAATGGCAACTATTGTACTACATTGATGTTCTGAAATTACAGTTACCACTACTGTATATAGACCAGATTCTTCATAGGTATATATGGGACTTGAAATATCAATTTCTAGCATATTTTCTTCAGTATAATCTACAATACCATCACCATTTAAATCCCAATGTAAAGAGCTATTGTCCATACTTGTTGTACCATTAAAAAATGCTTCAAAAGGAGGACATCCTTCATTCTCTAGTACAGCAAAAGAAGGAGTAGGTATCGGGTTAACAATAACTAAGATGTTCCCTGTTGCGGGTTGAGAGCAACCATCTTCTAAGACCACAAAGTATATAGTTGTATCAGTTGGTTCTACTTCAATAGCTGTAGTGATAACGGCACTGGCGCTATCTCCAGTACTCCAAGTCCATTGGTAATCAGCAATCGCACTACCGCCAAAACCAGTAGAAGAAATAAGCACAGGGTTGCCTAAACAAGTTTCGACTTCATCTGGCATAACGACTAATAAAGGAGCACCAGTGCTAATAGTTATAAAATTATTGGCAGTACACCCATTAACATCGGTAACGATAAAGCTATACATAGTGTTAGTACTTGCATCAGGGCAAACAATATGGCCACCGAAACCTGTAAAACCTAAAGTATCACCATAGTCACCCCAAACAATAGAGTAAGAAGGAGTACCACCGCTTGGTGAAGCAAAAATAGTTTCGCATTGACCATCGCACAGATTAACAGTGCTAGGTAGACCTGAAACGGTAAGCAAAGTCGGTTCAACAATATTTATGTTAGCAATATCAGTACAACCATTCACATCAGTAACGGTAACTACATAGTTTCCATCACACAGTCCTACAGCAGTTGGGATACCTTGTTGTGAAGCATCGTTCCAACCATACGTGTAAGGAGAAGTTCCGCTCGTAAAGTTGACGGCAGCTGTACCTGTGCATTGCCCGAAGCATAGTGGATCAACCGTACTTATGTCAGTAATTATAGGACCAGGTTGGTCATTAACCGTAATAGATAAGTTTAATACACAACCGTTGGCGTCTGTAACATATCCATCGTAGTCGCCTGTATATAAACCTGTATATTGATTGGTTGTAACATTACTATTCGCCCAGCTATACGAGTAGCCAGGAGTTCCTCCAGCAATACTAAACATAGAAGCTGAACCATTAGAGTCGGTACAATACGCATCAGCAGGAATAATAGATCCTGTTAATTGAGCGGGTTGATTAATGGTGTTTGTTGCCGTGGCAACACAATTATTTACATCGGTAACGGTAACATTAACCGGTCCAGCAGGTAAACCTGAGCCTGACGATGATGGATTATAGATGTAAAATGGTGTTCCTCCGGTTACAACTGTTGAATACGTACCATCGTTACCATTAAAGCAACTCACATCGGTAACATTAACTGTTGCAATAAGTAAGTCTGGTTCAGTAATGGTTACAAATGCTGAGCTTGAGCATCCGTTTATATCAGAGCTAACAACCATATATGGTCCAGCACAAAGTCCAGAGGCGGTAATCGCGGTTTGTCCAGTAGGGGTCGTCCAACTGTAGGTAAAGCTACTAATTGGTCCAGTACCTTGTCCAGCAATTACCGTAGCGTCTCCATCACAAGACCCAAAGCAAGACACATTGTTGTAATTAATTACAGTTGAAACAACTTGACTAGGCTCATCCACATATTGACAAAAGCTAGCTTGACAACCGGCAGCATCAATCACGGTTTCGCAGTATGTAGTATCACCACATAAAAGTGAGACACTATTGGTACCCACTGTTACAATTTCATTGGAAACAGAGTTAACCCATGTAAAGGATGTGTAAGGAGTAGTACCTCCAGTAACATTAGTGTTTATAACACCATCGCACGTGCCGAAACATGACGCGTCAGCGTAACTTATTAAACCAATAGTTGGCCCTGCAATATCATCTAAGGTAACAGCCTCAATGTATTGACAAGCATTAGCATCTAAAACCGTGATGGCGTACACACCAGCAGAAAGACTATCGACACAAGAAGTAGTTTGTGAGATAGGTGCTGGCCATGTAGGTACATAAGGATTGGTGCCGCCAGAAATAGTTAAGCAAATACTACCGTCAGAAAAACCACAGTGGGGCTGAACAGCAACAGAAGTTACCGACAGAGCTTGTGGCTCGCTAATGGTTACACTTGCTGTAACGGTACAACTGTTGTTATCGGTAATGGTAACAACAGCAGGGGCACAGTCTCCACAAATATTGTCAGCGAAACTAGTTGACTGAAATCCGGCACACGCATTCCATTGGTAAAAGTATGGAGCTACTCCTCCAGAAGCAGAAGCAGTTGCATCTCCATCACAAGCACCGAAACAAGAAACATTGTTTGAGTTAATAATACTCGCTCCCAGTTGAGTAGGTTGAGAAATAATTTGAGAAACTGAAGTTGTACAACCATTAGCATCTGTAATAACACATGTCCATGTATTAGCAGTTAAACCCGTAGCAAGGTCCGTTGTCGAGATGCCCGTTGACCAGAAATAAGTGTATGGCGCAGTACCTCCAAAAACTTGTACCTGAGCAAAACCGTTATTTCCACCATAACAAGAAACATCGCCAAACCCATTAATTGCAGCAAATAAAACAGAAGGTTCTGTAATAAGCGCATTATCGATTAAGAAACATCCGTTTCCATCAGTAACTAACACGTCATAACTTCCAACAGAGAGGTTAAAAGCAGTTTGCGATAACTGACCACCAGGAGTCCAATTATAAGTATAACCACCAATACCGTTAGCAGGAGTTACAATCGCTATACCGTTGCTACCTCCAAAACAAGAAACATCAGTTACAGTAGTAGAAGATGTGAGTTGAGCAGGGTCGGTTAGTGTGTAATTCATAGAGATAATACAACCATTTCCATCGGTAACGTCTAATGTATAGGTTCCTGCGGTTAGGTTTGGGTAACTAGTAGTAGTTGGACCCCCAGTCCAATTATATGTATAAGGGGTTGTTCCACCAGCAATGACCACAGAAGCAGAACCGTCATTGTAAGTATAACAAGAAGGGTCGGTAAACGAAGGGGTAGATCCTAGAACAGATGGCTCAACGATACAAGTCGCAGCAGAAACAACACATCCTGTATTAGTATCGGTAATATCTACCGTGTAACAGTCAGCAGGTAAATTAACTGCGTTTGAAGTAGTGCTTAACGTAGTGCTTGCAGTATTTTGCCAATCGTAAGTGAAAGCACCTGTTCCGCCAGTAACAGTTACCGAAGCAGCTCCATTACTATTTCCAAAGCAATCAACATCAGTAACAGAAGTTATACTGGCAATAGGACCATCAATATCTGAGATGATAACAGTGGCAATTTGGGGACAAAAATTAAGGTCTGATACAGTAACAAGATACGAACCTGAAGGTTGTCCGGTAATACATGATTCTGTGGAACTGTTTTCCCATAAGTAAGAGTATGTTGGAGTTCCGCCAGTAGCAATAATACAGGCAGAACCATCGCTTTGGTTACAATTAGAGCTAACAGTAGTAGAATCAAGTTCCATACCAGAAGGTTCGCTAACAGAGATATTATCAATAGCAATACACCCGTTATCATCGATAACAGTTACGCTGTATGGCCCAGCAGGTAGATTCGTTGCAGTAGCTGTGTTTTGTGCTAAGGCATCGCTCCATGTGTAACCATAAGGAGTTGTACCACCCGAGGCAACAACACTAGCATTGCCAGTATTACCACTTTTACAATCTGCGGGAGTTGAAGAAGTAGAAGTTTGAAGTAAAGTAGGTTCACTAATAGTAGTAGATGCTGTTACAACACAATTATTAACATCTGTAACAGAAACGGTATAAGCACCTTGACTGAGGCTAGAAGCGGTTTGCGTAGTTTGGAAAGCTGCGCCAGCGTCCCAAAGATAAGTGTGAGGGGTTGAACTTCCGCTCATAGAAACTGTGGCAGTACCATCAGCACCTCCAAAGCAAGAAACATCAACGATAGCGACTATTGAAGCAGTACCAGGGGGGATGTTGCCAACCACATCGGTAATAGTAACCCAACATGTATTAACATCAGAAACCGTAACGGTATAGCTTCCAGGCACCAAAGAACCAGCACATGCGTTTGTCTGCCCATTGCTCCAATTGTAAGAGAGAGGTGCAAAACCGTTTGTTGTGCTTACACAAATTTGACCAGTAGCAGTGTTACAAAATGCATCGGTCATAGTGGTGGAAGCTGTTATCGCTAACGGTTCGCCAATAGTAACTGAAACATTTACAGCACAATTGTTCGCATCAGTAACAGCAACTACATAACTAATAGGCGATAAACCAGTTGCGATTGGGGTATTTTGTCCATTATTCCATGCGTAAGTATAAGGGGTAGTGCCTCCAGCACCAAGAGCCGTAGCCACCCCATCAGTATAACCAAAACATGTAACATCAACAGAAGAAGCAATAATCGCAGTAACTGCAGTAGGTTCATTGATGACCACACTAGCTGAAGCAATGCAACCAAGGTCGTCAGTAATGGTGGTTGACCATGTACCAGCAGGTAAATTTGAAGCAGACGCAGTGGCTTGAGCTAGTGGGTCATTCCATATATACGTATAAGGAGCCAATCCACCTGCTACGGTAACTTGGGCAAAACCATCTGAACCACCAAAGCAAGATACGTCTGTTTGAGTCAGGATATCAGCAGTCGGTGCACCAGCATCAGTAACTCCTTGCGTCATGAAAGATGTACAACCATTACCATCAGTAACGGTAATAACATAGTTGCCGGCATAAAGACCGGTAGCAGTTGGTGTAGTTTGATTTGCAGGATCGCTCCATGCAAAAGTGTAAGCTGGGTCACCCTGAAGCACATTAACAGTGACGGTACCATCGCTTTGTCCACAACTAGATTGCGTAAAAGTAGTAGTGATGATTAATTCAGTAGGCTCAACAAGTGTTTCTGTAGCAGTAATAATGCAACCATTGTTATCAGTAACAGTAACTACATAAGCCCCACCAGAAAGGTTAGCAATGTCTGCAGTAATAGCAACACTAGACCAAACATAACCATACGAAGTACCACCACCCGATACGGTAGAAGTAATACTACCATCGTTAGCACCAAAACAAGAAGGGTTGGTTGGATTAAGCGTTATAGAAAGAGCCGTTGGTTGAGTAATGGTAAGAGGAACAAGAACAACACAGCCGTTAGCGTCTGATACACTAGCGGAATAGATGCCAGCGACTAAATTGAGAGCCGTAGGGTTTGTTTGTCCGGAAGGAGTCCATAGATAAGAATAAGGAGAAGTACCACCCGAAGTGGATAATGAAGCATTACCATCGTTAAATCCGTTACAAGAAACATCAGTAGAACTTGCAATAGAAGCGATTAAAGCGTTAGGTTCGTTAATAACAGAGCCTGAAGATATGGTACAAAGATTAGCATCAGTGACGGTTAACGTGTACGAACCAGCTGGAGCTCCAACAAGGTCTTCAGCATTATCGCCTGACGACCAAGCAAAAGAATAAGCACTTGTACCACCACTAATAGTAGCATTAATAGAACCGTCAGAAGCTCCGAAACAAGAAGCATCGGCAGGTACAAGATTAAGTGCTAGCACAGTAGGTTGAGTTAAAGCAGCATTAGCAGCAATGGAGCAACCCGATGCATCGGTTGCTGTAACAGCAATAGCACCATTCGTAAATCCTGAAGCAGGATTAGCAGTAGAGCCATTAGACCATAAATAAGTATAAGCCCCTGTTCCACCAGAAGAACCCGCAGTAGCAGTACCGTCAGAAAACCCAAAACAAGAAGGGTCGGTAGTACCAATAATGGAAGTAACAACTGCGGTTGGTTCAGAAACAGAAGTAGCAGCAGCAGCAGCAGCGCAACCAGTAAAATCAGTAACCGTAACAGAGTAGTTTCCAGCAGTAAGACCTGTTGCAGAAGCATTTGTTCCGCCACCACTCCAAGAGTAGGTGTATGGTGTTGTTCCGCTTGTTGTAGCCACAGAAACGGCACCATCCGAGCCTCCATTACAAATTACGTTAGCATCTGTACTAGCGATTGGCACAGGACCAGAATTATCATTAACAGCTTGGGTCACAGTAATTGAACAACCATTCTTATCAGTAATAACAACATCATAAGACCCTGCAGGAATACCTGTAGCAGTAACTGTAGTTTGATTAGCTGCATTGGCCCCCCATAAATAAGTATAAGGAGCAGAACCATTTCCTTGCGCAGTAACTGAAGCAGACCCATCTGCTTGACCGCAAGTTGAGTTAGTTGAACCCGTTGTAGCTGTGATTAGTAATGGCTCGGTAATTTTGATTGAATCGATAGCAACACATCCGTTGATATCAGTAACAGTAACATGTAGCGTATCGCTACCAATACCAAGAACTGTAGCGGTAGTTTGAAAAGCATCATCATCCCATTGGTATGAGTAAGGAGTAGTACCACCAGATACAGAAATA
>JAESTK010000319.1 GCA_016763645.1 Flavobacteriales bacterium | reverse complement strand
TAAACATAACATAAATTTCCTCCATAATTAATTGAAAAAATACAGACTCCTTTTTGTCCACATGAGAAAAACTAGCTAAATACAGACTCCTTTTTGTCTATTACACCTCCTTAGTTAATTAATTTTTTGTACTGCGCTTCAATTTTATAGTGGTCGCCCAACAACGCTTGTCCTAAAACAATAGTGTGTCTCGCTGAATCGGCTTCGGCTTTCCCTAAAAGGTAATCAGAATAAGTAACAAATGCATCGGCTAGCATTTCATCCGTAGCAGGGTCTTTTTCGTAGTTACCATCTTTCGCAAATTGTTGAAGCACTACTGCAGACTCTTTAATCCATAAACCGCCTTCGCTAAGGTTATTTGCCATGATATCGCAAACGCCCTTAGAAAATTTAATAGCAATACTTTCTGGGGCAATTTTGTACACTTTTTTAAGTGTCGAAGCAGCTTTTCTATAATTGTTTGAGAGATAAAAATCAATAGCGTCTCTAACACCAGCGTCTTTTAGCTCATCAAAAAACTCTTTATACTCTTCGTATAGTTTTTTCTTTTTATCTTTTTTTCTGAGCTTCCCAGCATATTTAAATGCATCGGAATAAGCTTTAGGGTATTCTTCTTCCAACTGCTCGCCACCTATTTCATGAATTTTCCAGTTACACATTGCCAAAAACAAATAAGGCTCTGCTGATGAACGGTATTTATCTTTCATGGTCATGGTCTCAGCCTTGTAGGCACAGTCTTCATATTTTTCTTTCTCAAACATTTCTTTCAGCTTGGTAAAATCGCTTCCAACGTTTGTTTCTGGCTCTTCTTGTGCGAAAGAAGTAAAGAGTAGTGCGCCTATAAATAGTACGGTTAAAAAGTGTTTTTTCATTCTAAAAATTGTTTGCTACAAATATCAATAAATCTTATCGTTAATAAAACGGTTGTGAATATCTTTTAAAAACTGTGCCAAAAAAATCCCCTGATGTAAGTCAGGGGATTTTAGCTATTTGTTTACAACGAGTTTTTTAACTCCCAGATTTTGACTACCTGAGTTCAATTGTACAAAGTACACTCCCGAAGGATGATTACCTAATTCGATAAGTGTTTTGCTGGTTCCACTATTTAATAATTGGTTGAAAACAACCTGCCCCATTTGATTGTAAACAGTAACTTGAATATCACCAACAACTTCATCGCCAATTAATATGGTAGCGTTATCTCTTGTTGGGTTAGGGAATAATGCAAAATCGAAGTTTAACTCGTCAACAATTTGCTCTACAATAACAGACGAAGATAATTGTGCGGTATCATTATACGCAACTTGATACACTTCTTTAGTTGTGTTATTTTGAACAAATGCAATTACTTCAAAAAGTCGCTCGTCATAAAGGTTTCTGAGGTCATAAGTTTCAGTAACAGTAGAAGATTCGCCAGTGTTCCACGTTCTTTCATAGTTAGTACCCGCAGCATCTGGTAATAATGCTTTAAGAACGCTACTGTAATTTGTGCCAGAAAGATTAATGTTAGATTCTACAACGGCAATATGCAATGTAATGTCAGAACTATCTAAATTATTTCGAGAAATTATTTTCGCTGTAATTTGAATGTCAGTTCCTCCAACATTGGTACTTAAATCGATATCGAATTGAGGGTCTTGTAGTACTCTAAAATCTAAGTCTTGCTGTGTCCATGCGGCACCAGAATACTGGTTTCCATCCATGTGAGAGTAGGGTGTATTTGTAATACCATAATATAATACTCTTGTGCTTGGGTCGGCAGGGTTGTCAGCATTTAGTATATCATCTGACGGGAACTTTGTGTGGTATTGAATATCAATTACATCGTTAGGGTTGTTACTAACAATTGAGTTAACTGCAGCATCATATGCAACTCCAGCTGAAGAAATTCCTGCATTGGTAAAGTGTTCTAGCAAAACGAGTCTTTCTTTGTCGCCAATCCAAATGTTGTCAAATGCGATACCTTCAGCAGATGTTCCTTGCGTTAAGTTAGCACCAAATGCAATTCTAAATCGAACATTAGTTTGGTTTAACAAGTTATCTAAACTGTGTCTAGCTTCCATCCAAGCAACGGTCGTGTCAGACCAACCAACATTACCCTGCGCAATAGATTGCTCACCAGGACTACCTTCCAATCCATTCAAATTAAACCAGTTGATTCCAGTGTTTACGGCACCAACATTTTGCCAAGTTTGTCCTTCATCTGTAGTAGATTGCAACACAGCTCCATCATTTTCTTGTGTGGCGGTGTTCACCCAAATCTTAATCATAGGTCGTTGTAGTTGCGATAAGTCATAACAAGGTCCTGCAATCCAAGAATTTTCAGCATCGTAATAGGAAGTGTCAATTCCTGTAACCCACGCTGAATTACCTGAGTATGCAGAGTTGATTAAGGTATTGTTAGGGGTGCCAAACTCCCAACTAGACAAACCAGCAGGCTCTGCTAGCCAACCATCTTTACCTGTCTCGAAATCGGTAGTATATGGAGAAGTTGAAGTGGGGGTGTAGAATGGTCGAACATTTATCGTTTTGGTAATGCTGTCGACACAACCACTCTCTGTACTTACAGTAAACTGGACATTGTATGGTTGCACCGATGAATAACTATGGTTTTGCGCAGTACTTAATAAAGAATCACCTACGTAGGTTCCGTCATCAAAATCCCATTCGTAAAAATCAACTCCAGTAAAAGAAGCAGTAGCCGGATCAACTGTAAATAGGACAGTATCACCGTCACACTCATTTAACCAAGTAAAATTGATTGGTGGAATATCTCCCAAACCAGTCAGAAATTCTTCGATAAAGCTAGAGCACCCGTTGTTGGTTTCAACATAAAGATAAATTTCGACAGAAGAAGTAGTAGTATATTGATAAGTCGGATTTGCAAGGTGAGATGTGTCAGCGACTCCTGCGGCACCAAAATTCCAATCCCAATAGACAATATAATCGCCAAGTGTATTGTCGATATATGTTGTATCCATAAATTGAATTGGATTAGCAATACATCTGTTAACAACATCCCAACCAACAATTGGAAGCGGGGCTATTATTGTTGAATCATTAATTGTGTTTACACAGCCTTTATTATCTGTATACGTGTAGTTAACTCGCCAAACGCCAGAAGAATCACTGGCAGGATCTAGCTCGTTGTCTTGCCCGAAGAATAAGCTATTAATAGCCCATAATTCTGCATTGGTATTGTTGGGACCATAACCCATGTTGTTTGCCCCGTTTAAGAATACAGGCACGGCATTGTTACAGTATAATGAGTCGAGATTTGTTATTTCTGGATCGGGTAGCGAATATGATTTGGTTTCTACAAAAGTATTATTGTAACAACCCGTGCTTGGGTCGGTGTACTCGAACCAAATAGTGTCTATAGTTTCGTCAGTTCCTTGAGCACCGACAATACTCGGATTATATGCAGCGATTCCGTTGCTCGTATTATTGAATATTCCATTACCTAAGAAATCTCCAGCAGCAGCTAATAATCCACCAACAATACCTGAAATTGCTACAGAGTCTTCACTAATACAATAAGAACCCGCACTTAAATCAGTACCAATAGTTTCCATCGTTATGCCTACAACGGGGAGTTCATAAACTATTACAGATATAGTAGTGTCTCTAGCGCAATTAGAAGCATTATCTGTAAAGGTGTAAAGTATATCGTGTGTTCCGCTACCCATTAGTGCAGGGCTTAATGTTGCAGAATCGCCAGCAAAAGGGGCAGGGTTAAAACCTGTAAAAGGATCGAATACTCCTGTTCCGGATGTAAAAAGAGGAAACCCTATTAGTGTGTCAGCTTCGGTATCGATGCAGTATTCGGCATTAATATTCAGGATGCCAATAGCCCCAATATTAATAACTTGAATTACTGTGTCGAAACTAAATAGTGTTGTGTTGTCGAATCCAAAATAGTTGTACGTAATGGTATCGTTAATAGTAGTGTTCGCTGTTACAATTGTGTTTATTGATGGTAAATAAGTGGCTGAATCAGTAAAAGAAGCCCCATTAATATCAGTTAATGCACTTGTTCCTGTGTACCAGCCAACTTGTGTAGAATCAATATTAGGTGCTACAGCCCAAATAGTGTCAATTGTTCCATCATAGCAGTAGTAATTGTTATTAGGAATGCCATAAAAACTACCAGTTGATCGTTGTACAATTGTGTGGTCAGTAATAAAGTTCGTGCAACCTATTGTATCTACGTAAGTGTATGTAATAGTATAATTACCAACGCCTGCAGTTACAGGTTCGAAACTGGTTCCGTTAATTCCTGTTCCTGAGAAGTAGCTTGAATCGATGTTTCCCATATCTGTTGAATTTGCGCTAAGCGCATAAGGAGATTCTATTACATTGAAAAGAGTGTCCATATCGAAACTAAGTACTGGCAGTGGCGCAACAATTATTGTAGTATCTATTGTAAACAGGGTTGTGTTGTCGAAACCATAATAAGAATAAGTAATGGTTACAGAACCAGCACCATTTACAGAAGCGTAGAAGGTTGCCGTGTCGATTAAAATAACATCGGTAACGCCAACTCCTGAGTAAATTCCTTCGAGACCATTACTGTTTGTTACAGCAGCCCATATAGTATCTAGCTGTGCGTCAATACAGTAGTGATTATTTGCAGGAATTCCAAAGAATGTTCCCGATGCTTCTTGAACGATTGTAGAATCAATGACAATAGCAGTACATCCATTTGTATCGGTGTATGTATAAGAAACTTGGTGTGTGTCTATTCCTGCAATATTTGGGTAGAAAACACTATCTGAAATACTAGCTCCGGTATAAAATCCACCAGATGGTAGCGCATTTAACGTATCAGACTGTTCTAGAATATTATATAATGGGTCGATGGTAAAAGTTACAATTGGTAAGTCTGCAAGAATTAGAAATGTATCGATAGTGAACGGAGTTGAGCCATCAAACCCCATATATGTATATGAAATTGTATATGTTCCCGATGGAATAGATGTTGGGTCAAACTCAGCCGAATCAAGACCAGCTATATTAGTGATTCCAGAACCTGAATATATACCATCATTACCATCACTATTTTCAGGTACAGCCCAAATAGTATCAAGGGCTTCATTAACACAATAATAGTCGCTAAGAGGAAGACCGAAAAAAGTTCCCCTAGCAGTATCAACTTCGATAGCGTCTATCGCTGTGTTTGTACATCCTAAATTATCAGTATATGTGTAGGTTATTGTATGATTTCCTATGCCTACGATAGACGGGAAAAAGCTACTACTTTCGGTAGGTACTCCACTTACATCGAATGTAAAATAACTAGTGTCTGAGTTACTTGAATACGGTGTAACAGATACACTTAAATCATAGGCTGTAGATTGTGTTACGTTAAGAAGTGTATCAACAGAAAATGAGATTGAAGGTAAAGATGATACATTGATTATCGTATCGATTGTAAATTTGGTTAAACCATCGAACCCTAAATATGTGTAATATATTGTATCTCCTCCAACACCCGCTGCCATTGCAGAAAATTTTCCCCATAGTGGTGTGCTAATAGGGTCGGATACTCCACGACCATGGAATAGCCCATCAGCACCATTGCTGTTTGAAACACTAACAGCAATTCCTTGCCACGGGGAGCCTTCGCAGTAGTTAGAATCTACGGTTGTAAATGTTCCAGAGGCTTCTTGTACTATTATTGAATCGGTTATTACAAAAGAGCACAAATTAGTGTCTGTGTAATTGTAGTTAATGCCGTGTGTTCCTAATCCAGCAGTTGCAGGGTCAAAACCAGTAAAAATGGTGTCATTATTTGATATTCCGAATATGTTTACAGTATTATCAATAACATAACTGAGCCCCGCTGTTAATCCAGGCCCAGAATAGTATAGTGTGTCGAAAGCGATAGTGTCTGGAGTGGTGACAAAAATACTATCAGCAAGATCTAGAATATTGTACAACGGATTTAGCGCAAAATTGACAGTGGGTTGTTCAAGAACAACTAAATCCATTGATACAGAATTGAAACATCCGTTTCCATCAGTGTACTCATAAGTAACATCATTGACGCCAGCTGTAGCGGCAGAAGCATTGAAAAAACCATATGTACCACCCGATGCTGAAGAGTTTAAATGAATAGTAGCACCCGAGAAATATAAAGTACCTGAGACACCGTTAATAACGATAGTAAAAGTGTTATTTAGAGTAGAATTACTAACGTTCCAAAAGGGGTCGAGTAATGCTCCACTAATGTTTACCGTGTGCGGATAAGAAGGTGCTGTCGTCCCATTTGGATTACAAGTACATGAACTGCCCAAAGAGTTTATCGTTACAATAAAGTTTCCGTTTATGTAGATATCAAACGTTGCGTCTGGTGAGCAATCTGTATAATATAAAGACAAGTCTGCACTGCTAAATGTGCCTGTCGCATTTGGCATATTAAATTTCTTTGATCTAAAGTTTTTCGATACACCAGCGTCAGTAGGGTAGTAACCATCGCTACATAAATCTGAAGTATAATTATCAGCACTAGTTGGGTTGGCTTGGTTGGAACTGTCGGTAGATTGAAATCCAGGCAGAATATCAAACAGCCAAAAATCTAAATCAGCAATTTGTGTAATGTAACTTGAACTAGCACTAGTAAATGTTCCAGAGGGAATGTTTGGTGTAATAGTATCTGTTTCATAATTGCAAAATAAAGAGTCGGTGGAGATAGACCTTGTTAAAACTAGGTCAGGTAAGGCATAAACGACAATTTCATGTTTTACAGAAATTAGACAGCCCGAAGGCTGTAAAGTGTATTGGTATGTAACGGTGTCCAAGGGAGAAGTGATGGTGTCGGTGGGGGTGTAGGTTACCTGACCATTGTTTGCTAAAGCACTTCCTGTTTCGTCAAGGTTTGTCGAACCAAAAGAACTTGTATAGACACCTAGTCCAACTAAATTGAACGGGGAGAATGTATAGTGAGCTCTAAAATCTCTTGATGCTGTGTTATGGCAAAACTCGAAATCATCAGTACCATAAGTAGGGTCAACATAGAAGTCGATATTGTAATTGTCAATAAAATCGAAAGGTGAAGAGAGAATAAGGGTGTCTTGTGGTGTAACGCCATCTGCAGAAGTAACATAAGTGTAATAAATAGTGTAAGTACCACCGCCTTGGTCTAGCAATGCTCGAGATAATGCGTACGTATCACCAGTGGTAGAAACAATAGTGGAGCCATCATTTTCGTTTACAATTACGATTGAAGGATTACCAGCATAAGAAATATTACTTCCTCCAGGATCGCATACAATAGAAAAACTATTGTCAGTCATACAAAGATGGGTTCCAATTTGGTCAGCAGAACCTTCTACAAGAATTGTTGCATCTTGATTTTGTGCACTTATTGGATGAGTAGTTGTATCACTACATCCATATTGATTAATGTAAATGTATTCTATGGTATGATTACCTGCAGCAGAAGGGTTGTATTCGTAATTTGTACCATCATAAGAAACGTATGGCCCAGTAAAATTACTGGTATCGGTATTTGTGCTAAAAATAGATACTTGCGCAGCATCTAATACAAGTGGGGGTGAACCAATAGAATGAACTGTCGGTGTTCCAGTAAATGATACTAAGGTTGGTGAATTAATAGTCACGGGTGTTACCAACGTACTTGTACAGCCGTCTCCATTTGTGTATGTATGCGTAATACTATGGTTTCCTGCAATAAAATCGTTTGGAACAAACTCGCCTGTTCCGTCAGAATTTGTTGTTAAGGTAATATTTGCTGGAGTTGTTAAGTCATTAAAAATCCAAGTGGCTAAATTATCGCTTGGGGAAACTAGTAGTGCTGTAGTGTCTCCATCGTTATCGCAAAACGATGACGGCATAAATGATAGTGTAGTAGTGGTATCAACAGATAGTAAAATCATTGAGTTAGAATATGCTATGGCCCCAGCTCCATCGGTTACAATACGTCTTATAACTTGTGTTATCGTTACATCAAATGTGTTAGTATAGCTTGAAGATGTAACCACTGGAATTAAAGTACTCCATGTAACGAAATCTGTTGAAAATTCCCAGGCAAACGAGTACACCCCGTCACCTCCAGATGGTGCTCCAGCATTAGCAGCTCCAGCGTCTTGAAGTATATTGGTTACTGCCACATCATTTTCGCAAACATTTAAAATAGCACCTCCTGCATCTACATGAGTTATTGAGCCGCCATCTAGAGATGCATTTTCTGTAATGATAAATACGACAGGTAATGTACAGCCGTTAGCATCGGTAATTGTCATGTTGTAAGTTCCAGCAGGCATATTTGTTATTCCGCTGTTAGTTTCGTTAGCTCCAGTAATTACACCAGCAACATTTGTCCATAAGTAGGTGTAATCACTTTGTCCGCCACTTGGTAAAACCGAAGCCTGACCAGTTGAGCTTCCAGCAACTGAAACGTTAGTTTGAGTTTTTCCAGAAACGATTACAGAAGCTGGAGTAATTGTTATGATGGCTGTTTGAGTACAACTATTAGCATCTGTTACGGTTACCGTATGAGTTCCGCTAGCTAGATTTGCAGATGTTGCAGCAGTTGTTTCCGTATTAGACCAGTTGTACGTGTACCCTGTTAGTGTTCCTCCGTTAGCTACAACTGCGGCAGACCCATCTGAGCTATATGAGCAAGTAGTTTCGGAATTAGCAGCGCCATAGGCTGATGTTATACTAGTTGATAAAACGATTGCGGTTGGCTCGGATAAGGTGTAGCTCGAAGTTGTAACACAACCATTACCATCGGTAAGCGAAACAGTATAGACATCAGCAGGTACTCCAGCAAGATTTGCAGTAGATTGCCCGGAAGACCAAGCATAACTGTAGCCAGTACCAACTGTTCCTACAGACGTAATAGCAGTTTGTATAGCTCCATCAGACGCACCATTACAAGACACATCAAAACCATTATATGAAACTGTTGTTGATGTTGCGACAGATAATAGTGTTGGATCAGCTAATACAATGCTTCCAGTTGTTGAACAACCATTTCCATCGGTAGCAGTTACGTTGTATGTCCCTGCACTTAAGCCACTACTAACGGAGGTGTTCTGAATAGGAGAGGTATCCCAGTTGTAAGTATATCCTCCGCCAACAGTTCCTCCCGCTAATACGGCAGACCCAGCGCCATTGCTTCCACCTAAACAAGAAATATCTTCCCCATTATAATTAGAAGTGATGGCCGTTGTAAGCGTTAGAATTGGCGGGTTGCTTAGTATAATATTCTCGATTTTAGTACATCCATTTATGTCTGTAATTGTTGCTTTAAATACAGGTCCAGCATATAGTCCAGTACCAGTAATCGTTGTTTGTCCAGGGGTAGTTGACCATGCATAAGTGTATGCACCTGTCCCTCCTGAAGGAGCGAGTGTTACGTTTCCATCAGTAGAACCAGGACACGAAACATCGGAACCATTAATTAAGTTTGTGGTAGGATTACCGGCTAATATGTTAGGCTCTGTAACCGTTATGTCCGCTGTATAATTGCAGTAGCCATTGTCTTGAACTGTTACTGTATGTATTCCTGCATTTAAATTTGTGGCGTTTAACGTGTTGTCTCCATTATCCCATAAGTAGGTAAATGTTGCATTTCCACCAGAAGCACTAACTGTTGCGGTTGCATCGGATAATCCATTGCAAGAGATATCTGCCCCATTAAAGTTAGATGTAACAGAAGCAGTAAGCGTTACAGTTGCTGGTTGATTGAGAGTATATGAATCCGTTTGAGTACATCCGTTTCCATCGGTTACAGTTACGTTATAACTTCCATCGGAAAGTCCTGTTTGATCCTCACTTGCTGTAATTGCGTCAGTTCCAATCCAGTTGTATGAATATCCTGTTCCGGTAGTCCCACCAGTAACAGTAGCATCTATTGCACCATCAGAACCAACAAAACAATTAGGGTCTGTCGTGCTAGCGGTAATCGTAATAGCAGTAGGTTCGGCTAAAGTAACGGTAACTATATCGGAGCAATTTCCAGTTACATCTGTAACGGTAACCGCGTAATTACCTGCCATTAACCCTGTTGCTGTGGCTGTTATTTGAGTGGCACCATCATCCCATAAAAACGTGAAAGCCCCACCGTTTCCGCCAGAACCAGCAGCAGTTATGCTACCGTCATTTCCCCCGATACATGAAACGGTATTGTTTGCGGAAATAGATGCGGTAACTGTTGTTGATGGCTCTGTTACAGTTACAGACTCAACTGCGTTACAATTATT
>JAESTK010000318.1 GCA_016763645.1 Flavobacteriales bacterium | reverse complement strand
TCACTATCAAAATCAATTTCGGGCTCAACCATGTCAATGTTATCAGCAATACTATAAACGATGGGTATGAGGTCAATGTTCATGCCGTGCTCCTCAATAAAATCATCGAGCATATCAGATTGAAATGGATCTGTAGCTAAAGCGATTTTTTGAAATCCCAATTCTTTAGCTAATAAATAAGAATAGTAAAGGTTCTCTGAACTATGCTCAGCTTTTGTTTCGGTAAAAATTCGGCTAGGGGGTACACCTAATTTTAATCCAAATTTTTTCATTATGTCGACTTCGATGTATCCTGTGTGAACAGCACTTCCCGAGTAGATGATGTTTTGAGCGATACCTTGCTTGTAGAGAAATATGGACCAATGAATACGCCATTTCAGAAATAAACTCCAATTGCCCTTGTCGTATGGCACACCTGGAACGATAATTACATCGTACTGTTTGTTTTTCACTTCATCATAAATAGTAGCGGGAATCTTGAGGTAGTAATAGTAGCTATGTATTGTTACAGAAAGAACAAGTAGTAATAAAGCATAGCTAATGTACTTAATACTTTTTCCAACTTTTATAGTCCGTTTCATCAAGGCAAAAGTGTTGAAAATCAGTTAATAAATAGAATATTTTGTTGCTTTGTTGCTTTTTTTGAGTATATCTTTGTGCGAACTTAAAAACCTAACTTTATGAAAAACATTTACTCTTGGGCAATTGCTTTACTAATTGGAGCAACTACAACTGCACAAACGCAGAACCTACCTTCAGTCTCTGGGTCGTTAAATATTCAATCCCCGTATGCCAATAGAGATTTCTCAGAAAAAGCCCCAACCTATAAGCTAACGCAATGTACTGACACCGTTTTGTATGTCGCAAATAAAGATCAAACAGGTGTAGGATTTTTACCATTAGCCAATGGGGGAGCATATATAGAAGAAGGCTATCAAGCATATCGTTATGATTGGAGTAATGCTCCAGCAAGAATTATTGGTGTTCGTGCATGGGCACTTACAGATCTCGATGGTGTTGCTGGCTCAAACCCTGATATATCTGCTAGTTTAAATGTTTATTCTGTTGATGGCAGCAATGCACCAGTAAGTTTAATCGCCAGTGAGTCAATTGTGGTGCAAGATTTAGCAGGTTATCCTTTAGTAAATTATATTTTTTCTACTCCAATCTCCGTAAATGGTAGTTTCTCAGTTTCTATAGAAATTGGTTCATCTGCTGCCATTACTGATACAATTTGGATGTTTACTACTGGTAATGGCGATGGTTTAGGTGAAAATCTAGCTTATGCTGATGTTCCATCATTTGGAGGTCCTCAGTCGCTTTTAAACTTCTTCGGACTTGATGCAGATATTTACATCATGCCAATAATGGAATACGATTTGACTGCTGATTTTTATTTAGATGATAATTGTTTAGAGCAAGGCGATGATATTTATACTAATAATATGTCAGAAGTTGTTGCCGATCCAATGTTTAACGCAGGGATGCTTTTTGGGGCGCCAGCATATTATTGGGATTTTGGTGATGGAAATATTTCTGGAAATTGGGATGACCAAAATTATTATCCTGCTCCAGGAAACTACACGGTAACTTTTTCAGACACACTTTACGGTTGGACTGCAACTTGTGGAGAATCTTTTTCAGAAGTAGTTTCAGTAATTGGAGCACAAGTTTCCGTTACCGATGCAACATGTGGTATAAATGATGGCACAGCATCAGTAACGACGATGGGTGGATTTACACCATATAGTTATGTATGGATGGATCAAAGCTTTACCCCAACAGGCGAAACCGACCAAATGCTTACAGGATTGTCTGCTGGTTTGGTAATTGTAAATGTTGTCGATGCTAATGGATGTGATGCGATGACAGGTAATACAATTAGTAATATTGGCGCGCCTTCAATAACTGTAACAACAGTACCAGAAACTTGTCCGGGTACATCAGATGCTTCGGCATCAGTTGTTGCGACAGGAGGAAGTATACCATACACTTATAACTGGTTTGATATTTTCACTTCTCAGGAAGTAGGCACTAGCTCTACTGTTTCTGGTTTAGCAGAAACAGTTTTAACAGTAACTGTTGAAGATGCTCTTGGATGTCAGGCGACTTCAATTGTGTTTTTGGGATCACCAAATGGACCACTCGAATCAGACACTTGGAGCCAAGATGCATCTGCAATGGGTGCTTCCGATGGCGAAGTTGTAGTTTGGGCTTGGGGTGGAGCTTCTCCATACACGTACTTATGGTCTAATAGCTCAACTTCTGACTACCAATCGGGATTGCCTGCAGGAACTTACGATGTTACTATTAGTGATGCAAATGGTTGTGAAGTGTATAATTCAGCATTAATTCAAGAGCCAGGAATTTGTGGATTTATTTACAACTATGAATTAAACCCAGAAACGTGTGGTGATGAACAAGGAGCCATTTATAACACATACGTTACGGGAGGAATAGGCTCGTTCGATTACATATGGGAAGATGGAGAAACAACTACCGACCGTTATAATTTGATGGCGGGTGATTATTCTGTAACCATTACCGATCAAGGAACTGCTTGTGCCGATGTAATGACCATTACAGTTCCGGGTTCTATGGGGGTCGAATTTTACATTACAACAACAGAAGCAACTTGTGGCGGTAGTGATGGAGATGCTTCTGTTGTAATAATTGGCGGTACATCTCCATATACTTATACTTGGTTCGATGTAAACTTTACCCCAACAGGTGAAACCACCCAAATGATTACTGGTTTACCTGCTTCGGTAGTTATTGTACAAGTTGACGATGCAAACGGATGTTCAGAGACAGAAGGCGCGGCTATTAATAACATTGGTGCGCCAGCAATAACAGTGACCTCAACAAGTATTACTTGTAATGGTAGTAGTGATGGCACCGTTTCCGCTACTGCATCGGGCGGGGTAACGCCTTATTCTTACGCATGGAGCGAGCTAGAAACAGGAACATCTTCTGGAACATCTCAATCACTATCTGGTTTAGATAAAGGGGTCTATATAGTCACAGTTACCGATGCTATAGGGTGTGTGTCGATTGAGGGATTAGATGTTGAAGAGCCAGATTCAATTTATGTTGACACCTATGTTGGTGATGTATGGTGTGCTAGCGGTTCGGAAGGCGAAGTGTTGACTTATGTTTGGGGAGGCATTAGTCCATATTCTTATGCGTGGTCAACAGGAAGTACAACGCAAAACCTTACAGGAATTATGGCAGGAGTTTATTCTTTAACTGTTACAGACGCTAGTGCTTGTAGTCAAGAGCGTTCATATACTGTAAGTGAACCACTAGCTATCGCGTTAACAATCACTTTCAACGATGCCACTTGTGGTAACTCAGATGGAGACGCAACAGTAACGGTATCAAATGGAGTAGGGGCTTATTATTACGATTGGTCTGATGGTCAAAATTCACAAACAGCTAATAACTTAATGTCGGGAGTATATGATGTCACGGTGTACGATGATAACGGGTGCGAAAGCGCAAGTACAGTTATTATTTCAAATTCCGATGGACCACAAGTTTCAATATCGGTTACAGATATTACTTGTAACGGAAACAATGACGGAATAGCAACTGCTAACGTTACAGGAGGAACAACAGGCTACACCTATTTTTGGAATAGTACTTCTACCACCTCATCAATAAATGGATTAAGCGTAAGTTTAATTGCCTTAACTGTAACCGATGGCTCAGGCTGTGAAGGTTTCGCTGTTGGTAGTATTGCAGAACCGGATTTGGTTGCGGTCAATGTAACAGTAACAAACGAAACTACTGCTGCTGCTAGCGATGGTACAGCAATAGCCCTAGCAACAGGTGGAGATAATTCATTTACCTACAATTGGGGTGCTGCAGGAACAGGTGCTTCTTTAACTAATTTAACTCCTGGAGCTTATTCGGTAACTGCTACTGATGGTAATGGGTGTTTCTCTGTTGAAAATGTTACAGTAATTGCAGGGAATCCTTGTGATACTACAATGTTAAATCTCACTATGTTCAGTAATTGCTCTCCCGATGAGACGGGAGTCGTAGTAACTGGAGGAGCTACTCCGTATACATTTTTGTGGTCAACAGGAGACATAAATGATACAATTTCTAGCTTTTTACCTGGTTCTATGATTTGGGTTACTGTTACTGACGTAAATTTATGTTCGGCAGTTGATTCTATAGTAGTGTGTTGGGCTAGCGTTGAAGAGCTGAGCAACTCAATCTCATTCAAACTCTACCCAAATCCTAACAACGGTAACTTTACAGTTTCTGTTTCTCAACAGGGCGATTACACTGTAATTGTACGAAATGTAATCGGGCAGCAGGTAGCCTCTATTGCGCTTAACGGTAAACTAACCGAAGAGGTTAATTTGCAAAATGCAGATGCAGGAATTTATTTTGTAACCATCAAAAGCGAAGGCTTTGAGAAAACACAACGAATAATCATTAGGTAAGAGAGTAACTACTTAAGCTAAAATCCCGTTTTGGTAAACCAGAGCGGGATTTTTTATTTTACCAAACACCAAACACAACAAAAGCATAGGTAAAAACACCTAAATGTATAAAATGTTGAAAAATACTTATCGATGAAGTTTTGCTATTCATTGATGATGCTCTAAATTGCGAAGTCAAAATCTAAACCTAACTAAATTCAACCTATACTAAACTCAGTTATTATGAAAAGAAAATTACTCGTTCTAACCTCATTAATGTCATTTTTTGCATTAGGTGCTTTCGCACAATGCGGTGGCTTTACTAGTTCATTTAATCAACAAGACCCAAGTTGTAATGGCTGGGGAGATGGCTGGGCACAAGTTGTTCCATCAGGTGGTTTAACACCTTATATGTATAATTGGGATGTTGGCGAGACAGATGACCGCATTGATTTTTATAGTGCTGGTGTTTATTTTGTTACAGTAATTGACGGCAATGCGTGTACAATTACTAATTCTGTAACATTGACTAATCCTCCAGCTATTTCAGTTACATATACAACAATTATAGAATCTTGTTTGGGCTGGGATGGTTCTATTTCTGTAACTCCGTCTGGCGGAAATTCACCATATAATTACAATTGGTATGACAACTGGTGGAATCCTATGGGTAGCGGTGGTCCAGAGCTAAACGGATTGGATAGTAATAGTTATCAGGTACAAGTGGTCGATGCAAATGGATGTGGTTTTTGGGAAACGGGAATTCTAGTTTCTCGTGAGTTATTCAATATTACTATAACCACCAACCCTACAAGTGCTTGCGGTGCGAGTGATGGAGATGCTACCGCAGCAGTAATTGGGGGAGATACACCATATTCATATAATTGGAGTAATGGTGGGACAGACCAGTCGTTGACAGGGTTACCCGCAGCTATATATATAGTAACTGTAACCGACAATAAAGGATGTATGGAAGGAGAAGGTAATGCTGTTTTCGATCCATCAGGAATGACACTTAACCTTTCCATGACAGACGTTACTTGCTATGGCGCAAACGATGGAATGGGAAATGCTGTTGTAACTGGCGGGTCAACACCTTATTCATATAATTGGGTGAGAATGTCAGACGGTGCGCCAATAGGTAACACATCAACCATTACTGGGTTAATACCTGACGATTACTTACTCACAGTAACAGATGCTGCAGGGTGTAAAACATTTGACGGTAGAGATGTCGAACAACCATATAGTCCTTTAAATTCAAGTACTTGGTCTTGGGATGCATCCACAAACGGAGCATCTGATGGTGGTGGAAGTATTTGGGCTAATGATGGTTGGAACAGCGGATATACCTATATGTGGGATAATGGACAAACAGGTAGTAGTGTAACAGGTCTAACAGCAGGTGTTTATTATGTTTCAGCAACAGATGCAGGAGGTTGTGTAGATGTAAATTCTATTACTTTAAATGAGCCAGCACCATGTAATCCGGGAGGAACAATAGCCTATCAAGACGATAATTGTAGCGATTGGACAGGTTGGGCAACTGCTCCAAACCCAGGAGGAAATGCACCAGTAAACTACTATTGGAGTACAGGTGATGGAACTCAAACTATCAATAATATAACTGCAGGAGTTTATACTGTTACGGCTTCGTCTTGGGGTTGTTATGAAGTAGATGTGGTAACTATTACATCGCCTTTAATGCCGTTAGGTTCAAACATTACAACAACAGATGTTTCTGTTTGTGGAGCTGCTGATGGTTCAGCCATTGCAGCTGGAAATGGAGGAACTACTTCATATTCGTATTTATGGAACACAGGAGAAACAACAAACTCCATATCCGGTCTAGTTGCTCAAGTTGTAGCTGTAACCGTAACCGATAGTAATGGGTGTTTTACATCAAGTTCGCAAAATTTGAATGCCCCAAGTTCAATTAGTGTACTTAGTGCAAATACTAGCGTAACATGTGGTGGAGATATGGACGGAACAGCAAGTGTAACAGTAACGGGTGGTGTTACTCCATATGCCTATAACTGGGTTGATGACTTAGGGAACATAATAGGAACATCTTCGTCAATTATAGGACTCAACGGGGGTCAGTACAGCTATACCGTAACAGATTCTGATGTACCTGCTTGCGTGTCGCTAGGTACAGAGTGGGTCTTCGAAAATTCAGCCATTCAACCGAACGCATGGGGTAATGACATCACTACATGGGGTGGTGGTTCTGATGGTTATGCAGAATCGAACCCTAATGGTGGAGACTGGGCTTACACGTATATGTGGACTGGCGGAGGAACAGATTATAGCATTTCAGGGTTAGCTCCAGGTACATATACAGTAACTGTAACAGATGGCACGGGTTGTTCGGCAGAAGAAACTGTAACCGTATCTGACCCATGTGCTAACTTAACGGTTTCAGTAACATCAACAAACGATACTTGTGCTCAAGGAGAAGGAACCCTTGTTGCTACTGTCACTGGAGCTCAAGGAGGCGGATATAATTATTCATGGACAAACGGAACGTGGAATGCTCCAATTACAGATGCCTACGCAGGAACAACTTATAACCTTGATGTTTGGGATTGGATGGGTTGTTCCGTAACCTTGCCAGCCTACGTTACCATCACTGGTCCCGCGATGTCGTTAAATCTATCGTTAACGGTAAACGATGTTTCTGTTTGCGGAGGAACAGATGGTTCAGCTTCTGTTGTGGCAACTGGAGGTAACAGTGGTTACACTTATTTATGGAATAATGGAGCAGTAACACCAAGTATTACTGGGCAATCTGCAGGCGCGGCTTTAGTAACCGTAACCGATATGGTTGGTTGTATCGAATCTGATGGTGCACCAATTAATGATCCAGGTGCGCCAGTTGTAACAATTACTTCTGTTGATGCGACTTGCTGGTTCGATTCTGATGGGTCGGTAACAGCTGTTGTTACTGGAGGGATGACTCCGTATTCTTATTCTTGGGAAAATCTGGCAGGAGATCCAATGGGTTCAACTCAAACGATATCTGGTTTGCCTGTTGATGTATATATTGTTACGGTAACAGATTCAAATGCCCCTGGTTGTTCTGCGGTAAATGGAATTGGGCTTAATTCTAATCCAGAAATAGACATGAATGTTGATTGGTCATCTAATCCTTGGTGTCCAGGAGATAATTCTGGTCAAGCCCAAATTTCGGCAAGTGATGCTGCATATCCAGTGACATATGAATGGGCTAATGGAGATTTCGGAAGTAACAACTGGAATTTATATGGCGGAGTTAGTATTGTTACTATTACTGACAGAGACGGTTGTTACAAGCAATTTGCTGTAACATTGGTTGACCCACCTGCAATATCTATTACCACATCAACTACAGATGCAAATTGTGGAGTGCCTGATGGCACTGCTACTGCAACAGCCACAGGCGGTGCTGGAAATTTTTGGTATAATTGGAGTAATGGTTCTGGAGACCAAACAGCAACTAATTTATTCGCAGGAAACTATACTGTAACTGCTACCGACTGGAATGGTTGCACTGAAACAGCAGTAGCCTCAGTCAATAATCCTAACTCTCCAGTACTTACAGTTACAACAGATAGTGACCCTTCTTGTAATGGAGATACTGATGGCCAAGCTTCGGTTTCCATATCAGGCGGAACTACACCATATACCTTTATTTGGGCTAATGGACAGACAATTTCTCCTGCTACAGGTTTGAGCGATGGATTTTTTGGAATTACAGTAACAGATGGTGCAAACTGTCAGGCAGCAAGTTCAGCTACAATTACTGACCCCGTAATTTTATCTGTAAACATTTCTACTACAGATATATCGTATATCGGAAATTCGGATGGTTATGCTGCTGCATTTCCTGCTGGAGGCACTTTAGGATATAGTTATTATTGGAATGACAATTATGTTGGTTGGCCAAATCAAAACACTTATCAAACCGTTACTGCTTTAGCAAATGATGTATGTGTAACCGTTACAGATGGCAACGGATGTGAAGTTGTTGAGTGTGGAACTATTTCTTCCCCAGCCTGTACTTTAATCATATCAACATCAGGAAACGATGCGCTTTGTAATGGAAGTAGTGATGGAGATGCTTTTGTAAACACATTTGGTGGTGTTTCACCGTTCACGTACTCATGGAGTAACGGTGGTGCTGCACAAGCTACAGGAAATGTGTTATCAGCAAATAGTTATGGTGTTACCGTAACCGATGCTGTTGGTTGTATTCAGACAGATGGAGTTACAATTTCGGAACCATCAATGTTAAGCGTAACATCTTCAGCAACCGATGTTAGCTGTAACAGTGGTAGCGATGGTTCTGTAAGTGGAATGGTCTCGGGAGGAACCTCTCCATATAGCTATATGTGGACTGGCGGATCAACAGCATCTTCAGCTACTGGCTTAATTGCAGCTACATACGGCTTAACCGTTACTGATGCCAATGGATGTATAATAACAGATGTTTCTGTTGTGTCAGAGCCAGCGATAATGTCTATCACAACCTCAGAAACACAAGCATCTTGTGCAACGGCTAACGGTTCTGCAACGGCTGTTGGTTCTGGCGGAACTACTGCTTATTCTTACCTCTGGACAGGTGGTCAAGCAACGGCAACTGCAACAGGATTTTTTGCAGGTTCTTACGATGTAACTCTAACCGATGCTAATGGTTGTTCTATTACCGCTACTCAATCGGTAACCAACCCAGGTGGACCAAGTGTAACCGTAACTGGAACAAATGTTACGTGTAATGGCTTAGGCGATGGAACTTTATCGGTTTCGGTAACAGGAGGTTCGGCACCTTACCTTTATGTTTGGGATGATGGAGTAGTAAACATCTGTTTCGCGACAAGTTGTACCTCAGGTATTTATGCAGGTGTTTATACCTTAACTGTTACGGATAATAACTCATGTCAAGCCAATGGAAGTATAACGATTACAGAACCTACCACATCACTGGCAATAACAGTAACTTCTAGTAACGTTTCTTGTAATGGAGGAACAGATGGAAGTGCAGTTTGTATAGCAGGAGGGGGAACTACTCCTTATGCCTATTCATGGAATAATGGTAGTACTACTTCAAGCCAGTTACTTGTCTTGCCTATGGGACCAGCGTGTCTTACAGTAACAGATGGAAATGGTTGCACGCAAGTGGCTTGTGTAACAATTACAGAACCAACATCACTCACAGTAACCGCTGTTCAAGGTAACGTTAGTTGTAATGGAGGTTCTGACGGTTCAATAAGCTTAACTACTTCTGGTGGAACAACAGCATATTCTTACATGTGGAATGGTGGAGGAACTACTGCGATGGCTTCAGGTTTAGCGATTGGTGTTTATGTTGTAACTGTAACAGACGGAAATGGCTGTATGGATATCTCATCATATACTATAACAGAACCGACAATGCTGTCTATCACGACATCAACTAATGATGCAGCTTGTGCTTCATCTAACGGTGATGCGACAGCAACAGTAACAGGAGGTACAACTCCTTATGGTTATATGTGGAATGATGGACAAGCAACTATGATGGCTACAGGCCTTACCGCAGGAAGCTTTGATGTAACCACTACAGACGCAAATGGATGTACGGTTTCTGCTAATGCATTAGTAAACAACCCTAATAGTCCATCAGTAACCATCAGCGTTACAGATGCACTTTGTAATGGCTCATCTGATGGAACAGCAACAGCAATGGCAACAGGCGGAACAACTCCTTATAATTATATGTGGACTGATGGTCAGGCGGTAATGATGGCAACAGGCTTATTGGCAGGTAATGCTGATGTAACTGTAACCGATGCGGCAAGTTGTGTAGGTGTTGCAACATCTATACTCACAGAGCCAGCGGCTTTGAGCTTAACAACTTCTTACTCTGATGTTTCGTGCAATGGAGGAAGTAATGGGACAGCAAGTGTTGTTGCAATGGGCGGAACTTCTCCCTATACTTATACCTGGGATGGTGGAAGTGCAACAGCCATGTCAACAGGACTAATGACAGGAAATGAAAGTGTAACAGTTACAGATGCCAATGGATGTATGATGATGGCAACAGAAACTATTTCTGAACCTGCAGCGCTTACCTTAACAACCACTCAAACAGAGGTAAGTTGCAATGGGGGTAATGACGGAACTGCGACAGTTATGTCATCAGGAGGAACAACACCATATATGTATATGTGGGATAGCGGAAGCGCATCTTCAATGTCAACTGGTATAATGTCTGGAGTAGAAAGTGTAACCGTGACTGATGGGAACGGCTGTATGATTGCAACTTCAGTCACTATCACAGAACCAACAGCGTTATCAATTGCTAGTTCTACAACAGAGCCAACTTGTAATGGAGGTTCTGATGGAACAGCATCTGTAGTTGCAACAGGCGGAACAACTGCATATTCATATATGTGGAACGATGGTCAAGTAACAATGATGGCTACTGGTCTAATGGCAGGAAGTCACGATGTTACAGTTAGTGATATCAATGGTTGTGTGATTATGGCAACAGTAACAGTTACTGAGCCTATCGCAATTTCTGTCGCAGTTACGGTAACCGATGCCGCTTGTGGAGGTACCGATGGAACAGCAACAGCAGTTACTGCGAATGGAACTACACCATATACTTATTCTTGGAATATACCAGGGACAGACATGATAATTACAGGACTACCTGCAGGATTTTATTCTGCAGATGTAACAGATGTAAACGGATGTATGGCAAGTGGTTCATCCGCACTTAGCAATGTAAATGCTCCTACGGTAACAACAGCGGTAATTACGGATGTTACGTGTAGTGGTGGGTCAGATGGTTCGGCTATGGTTTCTGCCACTGGTGGAACAGGAACAAATTATACATATATGTGGGATGACGTAATGAATCAAACAACGGCAACCGCAACAGGGTTGTCTGCTGGCGATTATGGAGTTGGTGTTGTTGATGGAGCAGGATGCGTTGCATTGGCTTCAGTTACAGTTACAGAACCAGATGCAATAGTGATAAACTTAACTGCAATGAACGTTTCTTGCAATGCAGACTCAGATGGAGCTGTTACATCTATGGTGTCAGGAGGAACAACACCTTACAGTTATATGTGGGACGGAGGTTCAACCGATATGATGATTTCAGGTCTCGCTACAGGAGGATATGGATTAACCATAACAGACGGCAGCGGATGTATTAATGCAATGTCCGTAACTGTTTCTGAACCAATTTTACTTAGCTTATCAGTAAGCACTATTGATGTAAATTGTAATGGTGAGTCAGATGGCTCTGTTACAGTAACTGCAGTAGGTGGAACAACGCCTTATATGTATATGTGGTCTAATGGAGGAGCGTCAATCACGGAAACTGGTCTTGTGGTAGATAGTTACAATGTAACTGTAACTGATGTTAATGGATGTATGGATATGATTTCAGCAACAGTTTCAGAGCCAACCATACTAATGGTATCTACTTCAATAACAGAAACCAACTGTGGTTCATCCGATGGAATAGCAACAGCTATGGTTTCAGGTGGAACAACGCCTTATATGTATATGTGGAACAATAGCTCTACCTCATCGAGTATTTCTGGTTTAGTTGGTGGAGCCTATATAGTAACGGTAACTGATGCAAACGGATGTATGATAGATGGTTTGGCTGTTGTAACCAATATTGGTGGAGCTTCAGTTGCAATTATTGGAACAAATGTTTCTTGTGGTGGCGCTAGTGATGGTTCTGCAATAGCTATGGTTATAGGTGGGGCAACACCATATGCATATATATGGAACGATGTAATGGCACAAACAACAGCAGACGCAACAGGGCTGAACGGAGGTGTTTACTCAATAGTTGTTACTGATGTCACTGGATGTATATCGTCAGGAGCGATAACCATAAATGAAGCAGCACTTCTTGTGTTGTCGATTTCATCTATCGATGAATCTTGTTATGGCGCAAGTGACGGAACTGTAGCTGTAATGGCCATGGGTGGAACGTCTTCATACACGTATGATTGGTCTCCATCTGGAGGAACAACAGATTCAGAGTCTGGATTGTCAATGGGCACATACACCGTTACGGTAACAGACGCAAGTGGATGTATAGATCTGGCTAGTGCAACTATAACAGGCTCATCAATGATAACTATAACCTCTGCCACTACGGATGCAACATGTGCTTCATCAGATGGTGTTGCAAGTGTTAGTGCAATGGGCGACTTAACTATGTTTACTTACCAGTGGAGCGATGGTGTAATGGCTGATACGAACAATGCAGTTGCCGCAGGAGTATATATGGTAACAGCAACAGACGCTAACGGCTGTGAAGCAATAACAAGTGTTACAGTTTCGGCAACTAGCGGTTCTGTTACAGTTACAACAACTAGTGTTGATGTTAGCTGTAATGGTTTAACAGATGGTTCTGTTGATGCAATAGCAACAGGCGGAGTGTCACCATATACTTACGCTTGGGATAATGGTCCAACTAATGTTGGCGCAGGAACTTACAATGTAACCGTATCTGATGCTGATGGGTGTACAGCAACTGCTTCAGAAGTTGTAGTCGAGCCAAGTGCTATTTCTATCACAACGTCTGTAACTAACGAATCGAGTTCGGGAGCTGGAAACGGTGAAATAGTTGCCTCTGCAACAGGCGGAACAGGCCCGTTAAGTTATGTTTGGGATAATGGGCAAACTACATCAACTGCAACAGGGTTAACTGGTAATAGCACAATATATTTTGTTACAGCAACCGATGCTAATGGTTGCTCAGTAGTTGCGGAAGATACCGTTGAAACAAATACAGGTATCGAAGAATATGCTGCTATTCGTTTCGAGGTATATCCAAATCCAAACAACGGAACATTTGTGGTGTCGTTAACTAAATCTGGTAATTATTCTATGTCAGTTCAAAATGTAATTGGACAAACCGTTTATTCTACTCAATTTACTAATCAGCTTTCGAAAGAAGTGAGATTGGGAAAATTGGAATCTGGAGTTTACTTCATAACTGTTAAAGGCGAAGGCTTAGAAAGAACCGAAAGGATAGTGGTTAAGTAGATAATCACTTATGCTAAAGAACCAAGTCCTCACGAGAAATTGTGGGGACTTTTTTTACATTTAACTTTTGATAGCGTAAGGATATTTAAATTTTTCATTCTGTTTTATTATTCCAGTTAAATATTATACTTTTGCATCCCCAACATTTTTAATACGATAAAGGCTTACAGTATGGCAAAGAGAGGAAACAGAGTTCAGGTAATATTACAGTGCACAGAGCACAGAGAGTCAGGCATGCCGGGTATGTCTAGATATATTACTACAAAAAACAGAAAGAATACTCCGGAGAGAGTTGAGCTGAAGAAGTACAATTCAGTTCTTAAAAAATATACAGTTCATAAAGAAATCAAATAATTTTCGGATTCCGTTTTAACGAGAATTTGGACTAAAAATAGAAAGTCATGGCAAAGAAAGTAGTAGCATCGCTTCAAAAAGGTGGATCAAAAGCTTTTACGAAAGTTATTAAAATGATGAAGTCTCCAAAAACAGGAGCTTACATGTTTAAAGAAGAAATTGTACCAAAAGATAAAGTGGACGAGTTTTTATCAAAAAACTAGGACTTAACTTTTTAAAATAAATTAAAGCTTCTTTCAGTTACGGAAGGAGCTTTTTTTGTGTATAGCATTATGGGATTTTTTGATCGGTTATTCGGTAATAAGAAAAAAGAAGAATTAGCTAAAGCCGAGGAAGAAGCACGCTTAAAAATTGAGGCAGAATCCAAAGTAAAAGCGGAAGAAGCGAGACTAGCTAAAGAGGCAGCCGATGCTGAAGCTAAAAAGGTAGAAGAAGAGAAATTAGCTCAGGAAGCAGCCAGTGCAGAAGCTAAGAAAGTTGAAGAAGAGAGACTAGTCAAGAAAGCATCCGATATAGCGGCCAAGAAAGTTGAAGAAGAAAGGTTAGTTAAAGAAGCAAGTGCTGCTGAAGCCAAGAAAGCAGAAGAAGAGAAATTAGCTCAGGAAGCAGCCGGTGTTGAAGCTAAGAAAG
>JAESTK010000125.1 GCA_016763645.1 Flavobacteriales bacterium | reverse complement strand
TACGAAACCTTTTTGAGCGAGTATGACCCAAAATTAAGAAAAGCAAGAGGTGTTTGGTACACTCCTGCCCCAGTTGTAAATTTTATTGTTCGTGCAGTTGATGATATTTTAAAAACAGAATTTGATTTGCCACAAGGTTTGGCGGACACTTCTAAAACAAAAATCACTGTAAATACACAAACTCCTGACAAGCGTTCTGCAACTGGTTACAAGCAAATGGAAAAGGAAGTACATAAAGTACAAGTTCTTGACCCAGCCACAGGAACAGGAACTTTTTTAGCAGAAGTAATAAAACACGTACACAAAAAATTTAAAGGACAAGAAGGTATTTGGA
The DNA here is from genome assembly GCA_016763645.1 of Flavobacteriales bacterium. Taxonomy (GTDB): domain Bacteria; phylum Bacteroidota; class Bacteroidia; order Flavobacteriales_G; family NORP312; genus NORP312. The sequence continues at coordinate 4,306 of JAESTK010000125.1, read as the reverse complement.
GCGGTTATGTAGAAAAGCATTTACTACCGAGATTAAACGGTTTTGAATTGCTAATGGCAAGTTATGCAATGGCTCATTTACAATTAGATTTATTGCTAAAAGAAACAGGATTTAAAGCCACTACAAACCAACGGACAAGAGTTTACTTAACCAATAGTTTAGAAGAATACCATCCAGACACAGGAACTTTATTTGCCAATTGGCTAAGTAGTGAAGCCAATGAAGCAAACCACATAAAACGTGATACACCAGTAATGTGTGTAATTGGAAATCCTCCTTATGCTGTAAGTAGTACAAATAAAAATCCTTGGATTGAAAATTTAATTGCAGATTATAAAAAGAATCTCAATGAAAAAAGTTACAACTCATTATCAGATGACTATGTAAAATTTATCCGTTATGGTCAACATTTTGTTGATAAAAATGGGTCTGGAATATTGGCATACATTTCCAACAATAGTTTTATTGATGGTATCGTATTTCGCCAAATGCGAAACAATCTTTTAGAAAGTTTTGATAAAATTTACATCCTTGATTTACACGGAAATTCAAAGAAAAAAGAGGTTTCTCCTGATGGCTCAGCAGACCAAAATGTATTTGACATTATGCAAGGGGTTTCAATTAATATTTTTGTTAAAACAGGAAAAAAGAAAAAAAACAAACTTGGAGAACTATCTCACTTTGACCTCTTTGGTAAAAGAGAAGCTAAATACGAATATCTCAAGGGAAATTCTATCCAATCAATAGAATGGAACATATTAAAAAATGAAACTCCAAACTTCTTTTTCGTTAAAAAAGACTTTAAAGGAGCAAAAGAATATGAAACAGGCTTCAAAATAGATGCACTTTTTCCAATTAACAGTGTTGGTATTGTTACTTCAAAAGATGCTATATTAATTAGTCACTCAAAAAGTGATTTAACAAACAAAGTTGAAGAGCACTATGAAATAGAAGTTAATAGTCAACTAATTCAAAAAATTGACTATCGTACTTTTGACAAAAGGTTCATTTACTATGATACGAAAATTGTTGATAGAGCCAGAGACAAAGTGATGCGACATTTATTGAAGCCAAACTTGACTTTAATCGCTCCGAAACAAGCAATTAGAGGGTTTAGGCATATATTTATTGGGAACTCACCTTGTGATAAAAACTATATTGATTCAGCTGGTCAATTTGGAGCTGGGAATAGTTTTCCTTTATATATTTATCCCGATAACAACGAACAAAAGACTATTGAAGATGCAGCAGAAAGAAAACCTAATCTTAATCAAGAAATTGTAAATGAAATTGCTAAATCGTTAAGCCTAACATTCACAAATGAGAAAGAAGCTACGACAAACACCTTTGCACCTATTGATATTTTAGATTTCATTTATGCTGTTTTACACTCGCCAACATACAGAGACAAATATCAAGAATTTCTAAAAATAGATTTCCCAAGAATACCCTATCCAAAAGACACCGGCACTTTTTGGACATTAGTAAAATTAGGTGGTAAAATCAGACAAATACACTTACTGGAATCTCCAAAAGTGGAAGATTACATTACAACTTATCCAAAAGACGGAAGTAATACTATCACAACCAAAGTTGCCAAAAAAGATTGGGAGTTATTTGATAGAAAAAAGCAATTGGGCAGAATATGGATAAATGAAGAACAGTATTTTGATAACATTCCATTAACCGCTTGGGAATTTCATATTGGTGGTTACCAACCTGCTCAAAAATGGCTAAAAGACCGTAAAGAAAGAACTTTAGAATTTGATGATATCTTGCATTATCAGAAAATCATTGTAGCACTTTCGGAAACAGACAAATTGATGAAGGAAATTGATGAAATTGAGATTGAGTAACTATTTGCCAAAATTCTTCAATGTTCTTTCAAGGTCTTTAAAAGATTTATTCACGTCTTTTATGGCTTTTTTGTTAGTACCATTGCTATCTTTCAATTGAATTTCTTGTCCGCAATTACACTTAATTAAAGCTTCATTTGCAACTTGTTTAAGTGTTACACTTATTGAACGATTACACTCAGGACAATCAACTTTTACAGTTTGTTTACTAATATCTATCATAACTTAATGCTTTTTATCTTTAGGTGGATTTGGGTCATTGCCAAAACTGTTTTTGTTTTGAATCTTTCCATCCTTCTTTAGTATGGTTAATTCTGATTGTTGATTTTTAGCAATGCTTGTTCCTATTTTTAGTGCTTCTGCTTTTGTGTCTGTTTTAGCAGTTAGTTTACTACTTCCTTCACTTCTTACGCCCCAACCATCCTTGGTCGGTACAACGTATTGATTTTTACCTTTTGCCATTTTACTATTACTTTTAATTTAACTCTTTAATTTCTGAAAGAAGGATTTCAGCAATATGCCCTGATTTCATCAGCATTTTCTCATCTTGCTTTTTCAATTCTTTTGCTTTTTGTTTTACCTCGTCAGCCATATCGGGCTTATATATTTCTCTTAGACCTTTACCTGTATAATAAATTAGTTTACTCATATTCTGAGTAACTCTAATCGTTCCGTAATTCACTTTTGTTCCATCATTCAGAATCATAGTTCCTGCGTGATTTTCTTTTATCTTTAATTTCATAATCCCTAATTAAAATTGTCTATAATTCTTTGCCTATCTTCATTTTCTTTATCATTCTTATGATAAATCTCAATAAATATTATTTTATCTTCTTCTTGAAAATGAGCATATATTAAACGTAAACCTGAATTTACTCCTCGCCCTTTTAAAGCTCTACAAGCAATTTTTTTCACTTTTATCACGCAAGTTTCCAAACCTAAATTGTCAATACGAAAACTGAACGGAGGTCTTTCTGTAGGAGAAAATTCTAACACCTTTTTCACAACATCTAAATCATTCTTTAGCGTTCTATATTTTTTCAAGAGTTTTTTTAAATCTCTTTTAAATTCTGTTAATTCATCAAAAGTCATTCTTGTTCAATTTCATCTCCATAGTTTCTCACAGAAAAAGGAGCATCTCTATAAAAAGCTAATTCATAATTTATTTCTTCCCCTTCTTTTGAAGCTAACCAAGGTAAATCTTTGTGAGAATAATTACTTATTGCAGCTGCAGACCAGTCGCTCATTTGTTCAATAACTCTGTCAAGGACCTCTGTTTCACTTGCTTTTAATTCTTCTAAATCTGCTTTTTCTAAAGGTAAATAGCGAGTTTGGGGATAACCGTGATATTTAGTTTTGACCCGTTTCAATGTTCCTCCCTCAATCATTTGATTGATTATTGTATTTAATTTTTGTGGAACAGGGCCAAATGGTAATTTTCTATATTTTGAACCAGTTAAATGTTCTTCATACAACTCGTAATAGTTGAAATCAGAAAAATACAACAACTTATAAAGAACTGTTTCTCCTACATTTGGCTTTCCTGCACATTTTTCTAAAATATATAATAGCACATTTTTGAACTTATCAACTTTTAAATTAGGCACAGCAATACGTTCTTCAACTATGTTAATGCTTTTTTCATTTTCATCATTAATTTCTTGATGAACCTCAAAATCCTTAGACATAAAATCATCTAATGAAAATCCTAATTCCATTGAGAACTGTTGTAATTCAAGAATATTAACACTCCTGTTTCCTAATTCAATTTGAGCCAAAGATGGTCGAGAAATATTAACACTCTTTGCCAAATCTTCTTGAGACAATCCCTTAATCTTACGGAGCTCAGTTATTCTCTGACCAATCTGCTTTTGTGATAATTTTGTTTTCATACCTGTTTTTTCCTACGTTTACGCTACAAAGATACGGAATGTTTCAATATGAAACAAATTGATGTTTGAATATGGAACAAGCACAAGTCCCTCCCTAAATCCATACACATTGTCAAGTCGCTCAAAAGCCAACATCACAAGCCAAAACTTGTCAATAAGTATGCCTTTGCCAACGCCTTGCAGACTGAAAGAAAATAACGAAAGCCCAATCGAGTAGACGGCTCCGCCCCTAACTAGGAACGGAGTGCGCCTCTCACACCACTGTACGTACGGGTCTCGTATACAGCGGTTCGACAATAATACTTGCCAATTTGAAATATTCGACTAAACTGACAAAACCCCTCTTTTTCAATCGGTTTATGGTAATGGTTGTTCGGAGTATTGGGCTTTGAGCTACCGCCCAACCGCCCATTCTCGTTCTACTCCACGCATAAGCCTGACCTTGCTCAATTCCCAACCGAATAAGGTTTTTCCTTTTCCTATCGGGTTTCTTCCAGTCGTGCCATATGCAATACCGCAAACGATTCCTTAGCCATTCTTCCAACTTCTTTAGTTTTC
>JAESTK010000124.1 GCA_016763645.1 Flavobacteriales bacterium | reverse complement strand
CTGTTACCAGGATGAAAACCTGGCGTCCTGACCCCTAGACGAACGGGCCATTTTTTCAAACGGACTGCAAATGTAACTTTTTTGTGAGTTGAGCAAAACAGTTTTTTCTTTTTTTTACGCTAAAAATATTTTTTCTCCCTTAAAAAATTTGTTACATAATCTTCTACTCCTTCTTCTAAAGAAATAAATCCTTTATTATAACCTATATCTGCAAGCTTACCCATATTTGCTTCTGTGAAATATTGGTATTTATCCCGAATATCTTCAGGAGTGTCAATAAAGCTAATATCAGTTTCAATATTCATTGCCTTGAAAGTACTAGTAACTAAATCTAAAAATGTACGGGCGATTCCAGTTCCAAGATTATAAATTCCTGAGTTTTTTCGATGATTCAATAAAAAGTAACACACTTCAACAACATCTTTTGCATAAATGAAATCACGCAATTGTTCTCCATTTTTGTAATCAGGATTATGGGAACGAAACAACTTCATTTTTCCGGCACCTTTAATTTGTCTGAAAGCATGAAGAATTACAGACGCCATTCTTCCTTTGTGATATTCATTGGGGCCATACACGTTAAAGAACTTTAACCCTACCCAGAAATATGGCTTTTCTTCCTGCGCCAACGCCCATACATCGAAATCATTTTTTGATTCTCCGTAAGGGTTTAATGGGTTGAGGCTCGTGATTTTAGATTCATCATCATCGTACCCTAACTCACCCAAACCATAAGTAGCGGCTGAAGAAGCATAAACCAGCGGCAAGCCATGTTTAACACACGTTTGCCACATTTTTTTGCTGTAATTTAAATTGAGCTCATCAAAAATTGATTTATCGAATTCAGTAGTGTCCGTTCTTGCACCGAGATGAAAAACAAACTGAACCTGATTTGCATTTTTTTCTAGCCAAGGAAAAAACTCTGACCGTTCAACTTTTTTGGTAAATCGTTTTCCTTCGAGATTTTTATTTTTTTCTGCATTAGAAAAATCATCTACTAGCACTAGATCATAGAACTGCTCTTCGTTTAGTTTAGCGATTAAACAACTCCCTATAAACCCTACTGCACCTGTTATTACTATCATCTAGCTTAATTTTTTACAAAAATAGGGATATCCATTTGAGGAATAATCTCTAACTCCTCAGCTTTATTTAACAGTAATTCTACTGCTTGTCTTCCCTTTTCTCCCAAATCGAGAGAATAGTTATTTACATACAAACCAATGTGTTGTTTTGTAATTTCGGCATCCATTTCTTGCGCATTCCCAGCAACGTAACCATTACTTTCGTTCGGATTATCAAACGCAAACTGAACACTCCGATTCAAAACTCTATCAATTTTTTGTTTCATTTCTATGCTCATATTTCGTTTCACAACAATACCTCCCAGAGGAACTGGCGCATTGCTCAACTCTTCCCAAAATTCACCTAAATCTCTACTTTTAATCAAACCTTTATCTTGGTAGGTAAATCGATTTTCGTGTATTATTAAACCTGCGTCAACTTTGTTGTCCAAAACGGCCTGTTCAATTTCTGAAAACAAATACACTTCTCGTTGCTTGGCTTCTGGAAAAGCAAGATTCAATAAAAAATTAGCCGTAGTATATACCCCTGGAATTGCAATAGTGGCAGCTGCAACATTACCAGATATAACTTTTAACTTGTCAACTTTACAAACTAATAACGGTCCACAGTTTTCGCCAAGTGCACTACCTGAATTCAGTAATTGATAATCATTAATTAGATGTGCAAAGGTGTGATAACTCAACTTTGTTACATCCAATTTACTGTTAAAAGCCTTTTGGTTGAGTTCTTCAACATCGCCCATAAAAACATCAAAATCTAGTCCTTCGGTGTCGATTTTATGATGCACCATCGCATCGAAAATAAAAGTATCATTAGGACAAGGACTAAAACCTAACGTTATTTTTTGCGAATCCATCAAGGTAATTTTTGTTCTAGTTTACCTAGTAACTTCGTTAATCCGTTGTTCAAATTAGCAATCGCTAACGGAATATTCCAAGCTTCTTTATTTCGTTTTTCAACATAATTAGAAATCGCTCTAATTTGAACGAATTTTATATTTTGTTGTAAACAAACATAGGCAATAGCAGCACCTTCCGTCGATTCTACATCAGGGTTAAATTTCGATTTCACTTTACGAATAGAACTTTCGTTACCGTGTACAGCGTTTACAGTAATCCCATGTACTAGTGGAAGGTTAGAAATTCCAGCATCGGGATTGATAAGTTTACTAGATTGATATGGAAATTCGTTTTCTGCAACTAATTTTGATTCAAAAACAGATAAAAATTGTTCGTCATCCTCTATGCCAAATTCACTGAATTGATCAGTTTTTACTTCGACTACATCACCAATTTTTAGTTGTTTATCAAATGCCCCCGCAATACCAGCATTAACAACATAATCGAATTTAGTTTCTTGAAGTTTTGCAGTTAAATGATATGTGGCAGCAATCATTCCGACTCCGCTAACCAAAAAATCAACAGAACTATTTTGTGTTTGAAATGGTTCAATTTCTGATATTGTTGCAGCTACTACTAAAATTCGCATTGGACAAAAATAGTAATACTCGTTTACTATATTTGCCTCCTCAAACAAAAGCATGCTATATTTAACACGAAGAGAACGATTTTCTGCTGCCCACAAGTTGTGGCGAGAAGAATGGAGTGAAGAAAAAAACTTTGACACCTTCGGTAAATGTGCCAACCCTAATTGGCATGGTCATAATTACGAATTATTTGTCACCGTTAAAGGAACACCCGACAGCGAGACGGGTTTTGTTGCCGATTTAAGTGCTATCGGAAAAATCATTAAACAAGAAGTAATTGTTCATTTAGATCATAAAAACTTGAACCTCGATACACATTTTATGAAAGGTAAAATGACAACCACAGAGGTTCTCGCCATCGAAATATGGAAGGCCTTAAAAGTGAAAATAAAAGAAATTGGTGCTGAATTACATTGTGTTAAAGTTCAGGAAACAGAAAACAACGCAATTGAATATTACGGAGAATAATTATGGCCAACAAAAAACCAGGATACCAGAGAATTGATGAATATGACACCGAATCAGTAGATGCAATTGCTAATCAATATTCAACTGTATTAAAAGAAATTGGCGAAGACCCTAATCGAGAAGGCTTGCTAAAAACTCCTGAACGTGTCGCCAAAGCACTAAAATATTTAACTCACGGCTACGATTTAGACCCTGCTGAAATTTTAAGGTCTGCGCTTTTTCAAGAAGATTACAAACAAATGGTTTTGGTAAAAGACATTGAAATGTATTCGATGTGTGAACACCATATGCTTCCGTTTTTTGGTAAGGCACATGTTGCCTATATTCCTGATGGGAGAATAGTTGGGCTAAGTAAAATTCCTCGAATTGTTGATGCTTTTGCCCGAAGACTTCAGGTTCAGGAAAGATTGACCTACGAAATTCGTGATTGCATTCAAGACACATTAAAACCAATTGGTGTTGCCGTTGTTATTGAAGCCCAGCACATGTGCATGCAAATGAGAGGCGTACAAAAACAAAATTCTGTTACCACTACTTCTGCCTTTACGGGAGTTTTTATGAAGGAAACTAAAACCCGCGAAGAGTTCATTAACCTAATTTCAACCAAACTACATTAATATATGAAAGCATACGTTTTTCCTGGGCAAGGTGCCCAATTTTCTGGTATGGGAAAAGATTTATATGATAGTTCTGATTCAGCGAAAGTACTATTCGAACAAGCTAATGAAATCTTAGGTTTCGAAATTACCAAAACGATGTTCGAAGGCTCTGACGAAGAGCTAAAACAAACCAAAATCACGCAACCTGCCATATTTTTACACTCCACAATTTTAGCGAACGCCTTGGGTGAGGATTTTAAACCCGCAATGGTAGCAGGCCACTCGCTAGGTGAAATTTCTGCTTTGGTTGCCAACAAAACATTACAATTCGAAGATGGGCTTCGATTGGTTTCTAAGCGTGCATTAGCAATGCAGAAAGCTTGCGAAGCAGAACCATCTACTATGGCAGCTATTTTAAGTTTAGAGG
>JAESTK010000123.1 GCA_016763645.1 Flavobacteriales bacterium | reverse complement strand
CAAAATTTCGAGAGACTTCCTTTGTTAAAAAATCTATAAGTACATCTGTACCGAGGTGAAATAAATCTTCTCTTTCCCAATCAACAGCTTTAGACATGACGTTGAATGCGATACCTTTGTCTGCTCTGCTATATATAGCTATGATCATTTGTTTAAAATAAATCAGCATTTCTTCAAATGATAGGTCCCTTTTTTCCGTAAAAACTCCATTCATTATAATGTAATCAAACTGTGGGATATTATTCTCCTTGAGAATATCTACATGATAAAAATCGTTATTTGGATACTTTTCTAGGCATCGATTAATATATAATTCACCAAGGTCTAACCCTGAATATTTTATATCGACACCGTTTTTAGCATTTAATGAAAATTGGTAGAGTCCAGCTGTCCCGCAACCAAAATCTAACAATGTAGGGTTTTTGTCTTCTTTTTTAATTAAACCAAGGGCAACTTGGTATCTTTTTTTTAAATCTTCTTCGTTTGGCCAATCCACTCCTAAATGGTTATCACCAAATTTTTGATAACAATTCTGATAATGATCAACAATATTTTTATACTTCGGGTTATCCACTATGACAGAATGTATTTTTGAAGTAATAATTCTACTTCCTTTTTAGAGTTAAACATCAAAACATCAATGATGGAAAGAGAAGGTGCAAATTTATTAGTTTCGTTTTGTTGGTACTTAATGTCTTCCATTTCAATGAATTTCAATGATATATTTTGCTTGTCAAATACTTCTTTTTTATACAGATGTAATCCATTTAGGGGGTTTATATATTGGTTTACAGACAATAATTGTGCAATACTAATTATTTTGTGTTGCCCATTTGTACCATTTTTATCATAATCTAAATCGCTTGATTTTACAAACTCCGTATCAATACCTAAATAATTACCAATTTTAATGACGCTGTCAGAAGCAAGTTCTGAAATCGATTTATAGGTTTTATTTGAAATTATTTCCCTAATCAAAGTAGAAACTTCATTGTAATTTGGCGATTTTCGGTAACAGAATTCTACTTTTTTTAGAAAGGAGGTTCTCCAATTCTCAATGTCAAAAATATAAGTTTCATTAATTAACTTGTTTTGACTTGCTTTTATTAGGGGAACGGTAAAAAATATTGCCGTATCATTTTGTAAAATTTGATTTCGATTAATCCACCCCTTTTTTATATAGTTTACATCATTAAAAAACACAAAAGTATCAACAGCATTGATCAGTTGAAAATAACCTAAATATGGAAAAATGTATGGTTGCATTACAGCGAGGGTCATCTTGTCGCGTTTTTAATTGAGCTGATAACTAAGTCGATCTCCTCAATTGAAAGTGAATAATATAACGGTAAGCACAAAACCCTTTTCGCAATATCTTCAGCGACAGGTATGTCATCAACAGTTGCTAAATATTCAGCCTTATCTAAGGTTGGGTAAAAATATCTTCTTGTATAAATTTCATCACAAGCAAGAGAGTTCATTACTTTAATAAGCTCCTGTTCAGTCCTAAAAAGAATAGGGAAATAAGAATAATTATATTCGGAATCTTGGTTGATTTGTTGAAATTGAAGGCCGAGTGAGCTAAGGTTTTTGGAATAATAATTATAATCTAGTTTTCTTTTTCTTAGAATTTCATCTACATATTTCAGGTTACATAGTCCCATCGCTGCATGAAATTCAGAATTTTTGCCATTTATACCTGGTTCAATAAATCTTTCAGCTCCATGATGTCCAAAATTTTTAAGGTAAGAAATCTTCGATAGAATTTCACCGGATTTAGTAAATATTGCACCACCTTCAGTGGTGTGATATAGTTTAGTGGCATGAAAACTAGCTGTGGAGATATCGCCAAATTTAAAAATAGATTCACCTTTATATTTAACTCCGAATGAATGGGCGCCATCGTAAATTACTTTTAAATTATGTTGGTCAGCAATGCGTTGAATAGCCTCAATATCGCAAGGGTTTCCATATACATGTGTTGCAATTATTGCTGTCGTTTTTTTAGTAATTTTATTAGAAATGCTTGACGGATCTATATTAAAAGTTTGAGGATCAATATCAGCAAAGATAGGATCACACCCTTCCCATACAATTGAGGAGGTAGTAGCAATATAAGAAAATGGAGTTGTAATAATCTCACCAGATAAATTTAGGGCTTTAATTGCAAGTTGGAGAGCAATTGTTCCGTTAGTAACATATTGTATGTTGTCTACCTGTAAGTATGATTTTAATTGTAACTCAAGCTCGTTAACTAATGGACCATTATTCGTTAACCAGTTACGTTTCCAGATGCCTGAAATGTAATTGTTATAATCCTCGATTGGAGGTAAGAAAGGAGATACTATATTAATCATAACAGTAAACAAATATACAATTCAACCGTATAATGCTCCTAACTATACGGATTTAATGTTATTAATATTCAAGTTGTTCTATACTTTTCGTACTTTTATTGAATTGATTAAATGAAATTTGTCAGGAAAATACCATTGTTAATGTTTAGAATAAGAGTTTTATTTACTGGTTTATTCTTTTTCCTTCTGGTTTTTATAGGTAGTTCTCAGGTTTTACCAAGTTCATATGATAGCCTAGTTTTGTGGTTAGAGCCTACAACCAATATTATTGATGATGGATTTAATAATATATTAAGTTGGGAAGATGCGACTAACAATGGTTTAATTTTCACAACATCAGGTTCAGAAAGTCCAAGTTTGACTTCTGGGGTTGCAAAACTAAATGGTTATCCGGCTGTCTCCTTTGACGGTATTGACGATGTGCTAGACGGGGGTGACGTTTTGGATATGGGTACATCGAGCAGGACGTTCTTTGTTTTAACGAGAACAAATTCGTTGACCGGGACATATTTTGGTAAAACGCTGGCAGTAAATGATCCTAATAGATTTTCGTTTTTGCACTCTTCAGGTAGTCCGTTATATGTATACCAAGATGTAGCGAGAGTCGATTTGACGGTGTCAAATAATACTACTGAATACAATATCTATACGATTACTACTGATCGTCAGGCATTACAAAATAAGTTATACATAAACTCGGTGCATCAAGGTACGATTGCTATTTCGCAAGGTAGTAGTTATAATTTTGATAGTTCATATCGTTTTTTATTGGGAGCGTTTAATAGTGCTGATGATCTATCAGAAATAATGAATTTGGATGGAGATATTGTTGAGTTCATTGTTTATGATACCGTTTTTGCCTCTGTTGAGCAAAATGAGATAGAGCAATATTTTAGGTATAAATACACACCTCCGGTTGATTTGGGTTCTGATATTGTACTGTTACCAGCGACTTGTGATACCATTATTGACGCATACAAGCCGTGGTTCACAGCCTATTTATGGAATAATGGTGAGACAACACAAAGTATTACGGGTTTAACATCCGACAAATATGCTGTAACAGTAACGGATATTTTTGGATATATATCTAGTGACTCAATTAATGTTAATCTTGGCGCAAATACTGTTGGAGATAGCAACTTGATTTGTCTTGGTGATAGTTTGGTTTGGGACGTTAGTTTATCGCATAACAGCTATACTTTTTTATGGAGTGATTTAACAAATGACTCTTTATTGACGATAAATCAAGAGGGACAATTCTCCGTAACAATATCTAATACGTGTGGTTTTTTATCTGAATCACAAACATATGTGTCAATTGATAGTTTTGAGGTGACTGCTTCATTAGGTGTTGATACAATACTCTGCGCTGGAAATTTTATTGGTCTGGGACAAAGCACGGGAGTGGGGTCTATGTATATATGGGCCCCCAATAATGAAACTACAACTCAGTTAACAATTGACACCTCGGGGACTTACTCTGTAACAGCTACTAACATCAATAATTGTGTAGCAAGAGACACAATTGATGTTTCGATACTAGGTTATGCTCCGATAGCTGGATTTTCCGCTGATTCGGTTTGTTTAGGAGATATCAACACGTTTATAGATTTATCAGAGGTTAATCCATTAGACCCGAGCCCCATTGTGCAATGGGAATGGGTTTTTGGAGATGGAAGTGATACATTATTGCAGAATACACAACACCTCTATACAGATGATGGAATATACTCAGTTTCTTTGGAAGTAACTACAGCAGCAGGATGCGCTCAAATTATTATTGACACTTTAGTAGTTTATGCTATTCCTGTGGGTGAAATTTTAGTCGAGAATGGACTCAAGTGTTCTGGATCGCATGTATCAATTGTAGGGAATCCCATATTGTACGTCTCTTTATGGAATTGGAATTTTGATAACCCTGGTAGCGGTAGTGATAGTATTAGTGTCTTACAATCTCCCACTCATTCATTTACAAGTGGTGGCAACTTTGACATTACTGCAATAATAACATCGAACCAAGGTTGCGTGGACACGTTAAATAAAACAACAACAATTACACAATCTCCAATCGCTAACTTTATGTATTACTCCAGCTGTGTAGGTGAGCAGATGCAATTTATTGATTCTACAGAAGATGCAAATAATGGCTGGACTTGGCAATGGGATTTTGGCGACCAAAATACAGTTTCAGGGCAAGTTCCAAATCCGGACAATAGCTATGCAGAGCTAGGATATTACATGGTAAGTATGGTTGTGAAGAGCAGTGAAGGATGCATTGATACCGTTCAAAAAGTAATTAAAGTTTCTGAAAATCCTATTGCTAATTTTGTTGTTACTGATTTTTGTTTACACTCACCAATTCAAGTAAGCGATAGTTCTACAGCCAACGATTCTATTGTATCGTGGAGTTGGAATGTAATTAATCATCAAAACGCCTCAACAAGGAAAGATCCGATTTTCAATTTCACATACGACAATCCTAGTACTTACAACATGCAATTAGTTGTAACAACCGAAATTGGTTGTAGCGATTCAATAACTAAATTAATCACGATTCATCAACAGCCAGAAGCTTATTTTTCTTTTACACCGGAGTTTGGCGCACCGCCATTGACGGTTGATTTTACAGACGAATCGGTTGATGGATCGACTTACGAATGGTCATTTGGAAACGGAGAAATATCGACAAATCAAAATCCGACCATTGAGTATGATGAGGATGGAACGTACAACATTCAGTTCATAAGTTTTAGTCAATATGGGTGTGCCGACACGTCCTTTGGCTTCATAAAAGTAACGAACCCATCGTTAGATATGGCGGTAAATAAGATTTATACTGCCAAGATTAATGAAGATCAATTTCTTGAAATATCAGTAGAACTCATTAATTTTGGAACAAGAGAAGTCAATGATTTCGATTTAATTGCTAGTACCTCTGATGGACATACTATTCTCGAAAAATGGAATGGTCAGCTATTCACACTTGAAGACTCTTTATATACGTTCTCTGCGGCATTTGAGCTAAAAAACGGAGAATTACCAAGCACTGTTTGTGTGGTGCTAGAAAACCCAAATGGTGAATTAGATGATGACCTCACAAACAATGAATATTGCCTTTCGTTAACAGAGTTTTTAGTTTTTAACCCTTATCCAAACCCAGCAAACGATTGGATTTATTTAGATTTTATTCTCCCTGAAGATGGGCCAGTTACCATTCAGTTATACAATTCTCTTGGTAAATTGGTAAGAAACATCTACGATGGAGACGGTGTTAAAGGATTAAATCGCCTCTCGTTCCTTATTTCTGATTTATCAAGTGAAATGTTCACGATAACTATAAATTACGGAGGAGAATCTGAATTTAAAAAGTTTATTAAATTGAATAAGGAGTAGTACTTTCGTTGTTTCGATAAGGATATTAGGGATTTCGACTTTTTACCCATGATTAGTTAAAGAATATAAAAAAGACCTGGTAGTGCAGATAGTTTTCGCAACAAATAATCTCAATAAATTAAAAGAAATCCAACAAATACTTCCATCTAGTATTCGTGTGCTGTCACTAAAAGATATCGGTTTTGAGGGTGAAATCCCAGAGGATTACGAGACCCTCGAAGAAAACGCATTTCAAAAAGCACAATATATTTTCGATAGATTTCAAATTCCTTGTTTCGCAGATGATACAGGGCTAGAAGTTGAAGTATTAAATGGAGCACCTGGAGTTTATTCGGCACGATATGCAGGCGAAGAGTGTTTAGCAGAAAATAACATACAAAAATTACTTTTAGCATTACAAGGCAAATTGAATCGTAATGCAGCATTTAGAACGGTTGTTGCTTTTGTAACGGAAACAGAAAAATACTCGTTCGAGGGAAAAGTAGGAGGACAAATACTACTTCAAAAGCAAGGTGAAAAAGGCTTTGGCTACGACCCAATTTTTCAGCCAGAAGGCTACAAGTTATCATTTGCCGAAATGCTTTCAAGTGATAAAAATGACATAAGTCATAGGGGTAAAGCGGTACGCAAATTCGCTAATTATATATCTTCGTTGTAATAGTTCGTCTTGCCTTTTGTTGGTAGCGCAAGATTTAAAGGTGGAATATAACTCATCCTTTTTCCTTTAAAAAATATTTTTGCTAAATTGAATAAGAAAAAGAGTACTGCAGAGTATTAATCAGAAAGAATTCCCCGAGGCTCTGCCTCGTGGGTTTCCGCTTCAACCTCTCCTTGAGGAGAGGTCAAAACTTTGTTAAAAGTTTTGGGTGAGGTGTAGATAACGAAT
>JAESTK010000122.1 GCA_016763645.1 Flavobacteriales bacterium | reverse complement strand
TTCAACAACATTACCATTAACAAAATTAAATTCGGAACTTACTTGCTGACCAATATTGTTGTAGACAGAAACTAGAACATTATCGTTAAATGTTTTGTTTGAGTAGCCATATAGTTTTCTATCTATTTGAACAAATTTAACATCGTCTTTGGCATTATCATCTAAAATTCCAGTTGTTGAACTAACAACAATGGCCATATTAATAGTTTCTGTACAGTTTCCTGAACCAGCAAGGAGAGAAACATTATAAGTTCCTTCAGCTGTAAATTCGTGCCAAGGAGAGGCGTCTGTTGATGATGAACCATCATCAAAGTCCCAATAAAAATCGGTTGTTCCCGTAGAATTGTTCGTAAATACAATAATTCCACTGTTGTTTAGCAGAACGGTATCTTCACTAGCGTCAAACATGGCAACAATTAGGTTAGGCTCTTGAATCAGAATAGAAGAGGTTGTAATACATCCAAATTCGTCTGTAATAGTTACGTCATACTGTCCGCTAATAAGAGCTGATAAATCTTGAGTAGTCTCGCCACTGTTCCAGATGTATGTGTACATGCTTGAAGAGGCTGACATAACTTCTAAATCGATTTCTCCATCTGCAGCATTAAAACATGAAGCATCTGTTGGTAAATTAGAAGATGATAGGATACTATTTTCGGAAATAGCTATTGTTTCTTCCATACTACAACCTTCACTATCAACAATGGTTACAGTATAGTTGCCCTCGCCAATATTAGTTAAATAGTTTGTTGTTTCCCCATTAGACCAGTTGTACGAATAAACTGAACCGTTTCCACCGATTGGGGCAATAGAAATATTACCAGTATTACTTCCATTACAAACCGCATCATTATGAGATGAGTTACTCGTAATAGAAGCAGGTTCTATTATTTCAAATGTGGTACGAGCAGAAGGACAGGTGCCAGACAGCTGACTCACGTCCACAAAATAATATCCAGCTGTTAGATTATTTAGATTGCCACCAGATATAGGAATAGTGTCTCCAGATTGATCTGTCCAGACATACGTAACGGAAGTTCCTAAACCAAATACAGATAAGCTTCCATCGTTGTTACCTTGACATGAAACATCAAATTGACTAACAGTTAATGGAGAATTAACGGTAATAAATAACCTCGGTGCTGTTGTTACGTCATTCATCGTAAAAGTGTATGTCGTGTCACCAGTTAAAGGAAAGCTAATTCCAGTAACAACGTCTTCGAAAGTTAAGCATTTATTATGTTCTAATAATTGACTGATGTTATTTATAGTAAGCGTATAGGTTTCTGTTATGCCAAAAGGGTAACTCCTATATACTTTTATTGGAACAACACTAGTGCCAGTTTCTGGTATTGTATTCCATTCAAGGCTTTCGCCATCGGCACTCATTATCGAAATATTTGTTTTCCCACTAATATTGTCCATTTTTCGAGCATCGTATGTATGTTCAAAATTGTCAGTAGCGTTTTCGTTAAATTTAATATAAGATTTGTCTGTATGACCACCGACACCTATTTGGAAAGTTAATTCGGGTAAGCTATTGCTACCAGCCAACCTATCATTATAAGTATCTCCTTGACCAGTTAATGCCTTGTCATCTTCTTGAATTGTGATAGTGTTTGTCCCGCTTGTAACTTGCACAAATCCTCCTTCACAAGAAGCCAACACTAATGTGGTGCTGGCAGTAAAATTTTGATTGGCATCAACAGTATAAATAGCGCCTGCATTTCCTATAGCAGTCATTCCGTTTGAAATAACTTCCGCCCAACGTAATTCACCAGGGTAGGGGTTACCTATTGAATGCCAGCCTTTTTCTGCACCCGCACCCCCTGTAAGCGACATGTTATTTATTGTTTTAGTTCCTGTAGTATGGTTAACAGTTACGTCTGCAGTTAACGGTATAGGAGTAACGGCAGCTGTAATAGTGGTTAGGTAAACAAAGACACCTGCTTGGTCATCAAAATTAACTAATGCATCTGAAATATTGGTTGGTGCTGTGTACCCATCTTCTGCAGCCCCAGCTCCCCCTACAGCTGTTTCATCATAGAAATATACTGAAACGAAAGCCGGAGAAACGGTGGTAGCCCCTGGGAAACTTGACATAGCCATTTCGCTATTCCAATCAGAAAGGGTTGAACTCGTTCCAGGCGCAGCAAAAATTCTCCAGCCAGAAGCCCCTGAAACATATCTTTCGACAACTAAACTTGACGCATTTGCCAAGGTGCCAGTAACTTCCAGTAAGTGAGCAGTTCCTGTTGCATCGGAATTAAAAGTAAAAGCAAGAGAATTTACATCGAAGGTCGAAGTCGTTTTATACTCATTTCGCCATTTAGAACTCCGCCAGTTCCGGCTAAAGTTTTTGTAGCGGCACCTGTGAAAGCAAGACTCCCATATGTTTTAGCAGTAACGCTTTGAGCACCCCCAGAATACAATGTAACACCTAATCTATCCATGATTTCGGTGCCAAACGTTGGAAAGCTTGTCGTGCCAGCTAAGTCAAGAGTGTCTCCAGCGGTTACAGTAAGAGTTGCGCTAGTCCCATCAATTGTAAAGCCGCCATTAGAAACAGTTCCGTCAGTAATATTTAATGCAGAAGAGATAATTACATCTGAACCAAATGTAAGTTTTGAGCCCGCTCCAGAATGATTCATTGTGACCGTAGCAAGAGTTTTGGTGGCATCAGAGGTTTGGTCCATTAATATTGTACCTGGAGAGGTTGTTGTTCCAGTAATCAATAAAATGCCTGAGTTTCCATTTACAGTACCTGCCCCAGTGAAATTAGCATCAGACATTTCTAAAGTGGTTCCATTAAGGTCAATTATTCCAGATGCATCGGTAATCAGTAATTGTTGGGTAATGATAGCATCGTTGCCCAAAATGAGTGTTACACCACCAGTTCTAGCGTTTACTATTCGTTGAAATGACCTTGTTGATGAACTTGTTTGATCTATAGGCATTGTTCCAATTGCTCCTGTTCCATTACATATAAATCTTGAGGTAGCATTTCCTTTTATGGAGCCAGAAGTGTTAGTAACAGTAGCCCCGTCTAGCGTAATGGATGATCCATTTAGGTCAAAAATTGCCTCGGTTAGCACTAATGTAGTAAAAACTTCAACATCAGTACCCAAGAGTACATCATTAGAAGCCCCCGTACGATTAATTGTAAACGTGCCCAAGCGGTTAGAGGGTGTGGATGTAAAAGATAAAGTACCTAAAGCGCCAGTTCCTTCAATTGTTAAATTAGAAGATGAAGTTCCAGAGATTGTCGATGCTCCCGTAACGGTGCCAACAAGTGTTAACGTGTTTGTGCCGATAGACATTGGATCATTAAGTTTTAACGTAGAATTTACAGTAACATTGCCAGCAAGAGTAGAGGAGGCACTACTCGTTAAGTTGGCGTACGTTGTACTTGCGATGGATGTACCATTTCCATCATAAATAACGGTAGAAGTAGAAGACAAAGAATCAAGTGTGGGGTTAGCGCTATTTCTTAATGTAATTTCCCCAGCACCTTCTAATGTAACATTTGCCGTAAGTGGTTTAGCCCCGCTCGAATTAGTTGTAAAATCGGCACCAGTTTCGAGAACTAAACGAGAACCAGAACCAGAAATATTTAGTGCGGCATTGGTCATTGTTGCACCCGCATCATTAATATAGAAATCTGTATTTGCATCATTAAAAGTACCTGTATAAACATTTGTTGATGCATTGTCATCATCATCACTTTCCCATCCGGCTGCCGTTGATAAATCAGCTCCGGAAATCGAGTTCCATCTTGAGCTAGTTGTAAAGCTCCCTGTTATACCCGTGGTCTTGTATTCGGGGTTGGAATCACAATCATTAAAACTATAAATTTCATAATAATAAGTAGTATTAGGAGATAACCCTGATAGGTTAACAGATCCACCAGTACCATTGTACATTACATATTCAGCTTCACCGGTGGCGTCAATATCTTGACCGCTTCCATAGACGGCATTTGCAGTATAGGTGGTCGTACTTACTGGAGAAACCGTTATGCTTGCGTGGGCATCTGAAGTCATAACAACTAATGAATTAGAAGCATCTGTACTTAAGGTCCAGTTTAAAGTGGCGCTAGCACTATAATTATCTGTTACAGTTACGCCAGTAGCATCATTAATTGGAGTTTTACATACGCCTTGAATCAAAAAATTGTTAATTCGGTAATGAGCAGTGTTAGAAGCATTACTTACATATCGATACCGAAACCTCAAATTTGCTTGGTCTTCTGCTTCAGCCCCAGCATCAACATTCACTGGAGCAACTGTTTGCCAGTTCCCTCCAGCTGTAACATCCGTAAAAGCTTGGATAGCCGTCCAAGAAACCCCATCAGTGCTGTACTCAACATTCATTGTAGTTAGGACATCCCAGCTAGTTGGGTTTGCTGATTTTTTCCCATCCCATCCGATTGTAATGGTAGTGTATTCAGTCGTGGAAATTGTATCGGAAAGTATAAAATATTGATCTAGATCTTCACTATGAGCATCAGTTTGGCAAAGAACATAATCGTCAGCAGCAGAACTATCGGTGTATATTACTTCATAATTTCCAGTAGAGCCAAAATTATCTATACTCCAATTAGCGGGTAGCACACCACCGTCATAGGTGGCAGAATATATAGTTATTTGAGAAAAAGAGGCTAAAAAAAAGAAAAGAGTTAGAGTCAATAAGGATGCTATTTTTTTCATGAGGTTAAATTTTTATGATGTGTAAGTATGCATAACAAAAATACGAATAAAAATGTCAAATAGTTACAACGTTTAAAAAAAAAGGAATAAGCTTCTTTGTGCTTAAGTTAATATTACTTTTGCATCGGATGAAGCATAAAGCAAACAATAGCTTATTTGATATTGAAGACCTTAAGAAAGTCTTAAAGGTTTTCTTAAAAATTGGTTTTTCTTTTTTATCATACCGCTATTATCCTTTTTTATCGCATATATATATGCCTATCGCTTGAGAGATGTGTATGCAGCAAAAGCTCAAATGTTGCTGAAAAATGACGAAACTATCGATGCAACAGGGTCTCTGTATACCGCATATTACGCGGCATATACAGATATGACTAATCAAATGCGAGTTTTAACTTCATATGATTTAATTAGCACTGTTGTTGATAAGTTGGGTGATTTTCAGGTTAGTTATTTTTTGATTGGTAGGTTAAAAACAACTGAAACATTTAGCGAGGTTCCGTTTAAAGTTGTTGTTGAAAAACTTCACAACTCTTTATATGAGGCACCCTTTTTTTTTAAAACTTTAGATACCCGCAGTTATGAGCTGAGCTATGAAAAAAAAGGAGTAAAGATTGTAAATATTCATACGTTTAATGAAAAGGCAATAAGTGGAGAATACATCTTAACTGTAGAAAATAAAAGGCTTGGAATATCAAAACAGGGTGAGATTGTAAGTGTCGTTGATTATCAGTTTGTTGTGCATAATAAAACATATTTAATTCAAAAATATAGATCTGCACTTAACGTGAAAAATGAAGAGTATTCTAGTGTGATTAATCTGCGGTTGGAAGACGAAGTCCCTGAAAGGGCTACTATTTTTTTAGACTCTCTTTGCAGAACGTATATTGACTATACCATTGAAAGTCAGATTGAGATTAATGCTAGGACTACTAAGTTTATTGATATGCAACTTGATTATATAAGTAGCTTACTGTCAGATTTGGAAGTGGAGTTAGATGTGTATAGAGATGAAACCCCTGTGTTGTTATTGCAAAATGAAGAAGGTAAGCAGTTTGATGAATTGACTAAATTGGATGGTGAACTTACGAGGTTAAATTTTGTATTAATGCAAATAGATGATTTAAAGGATTATATTATCGAGACGGATGACCCTCATTTGTTACCTCCATCGTCATACATTATAGCAGAGGGTTTTATACAGTCAGGGTTAACTAAACTGTACGAAAAACAGTTTGAGCGAAATGAATATTTGTTTGAAGCAAAAGAAAATTCTGTAGGTATTCAGCGTTTTGATGCAAACATGGATTTAATAAGAAGGGATATTCTTACGTACCTTTCTAACACCGAAAGTTCAATCATCGTAGAAAAAGGTGAAATTCATCCTAGAATGGAACGATTAGAACGTTTAATTCGAGATTTGCCAAAATCTAGAAGGCAGAGAATGGTTGTCGAAAGGAAGATTTTAATAAATGAAAAACTGTACACCTTTCTTTTGCAGAAAAAACAAACTGCAATTATTGCTAGGGCTTCTATCATCGCTCGAACGAGAGTGTTGGAGAAGGGTAGGTCCTTGGGAATTGTTCGCCCTAATAAAGAAAAGATATATACTACATTTATTATTATAGGGTTCTTTTTGTCGTTGCTGATTGCATTAATTAGAACATTCGTTTTTGAAAAAATAGAAAACATACAAGACTTGCTAGATGTTACAGATGTTCCCGTTTTAGGCGGAATACCTTTTACTAAGAACTTTTCGGGTGATAGAAAGCTAATCAACGCAGATTCTAAATCGAATTTGTCAGAATCTTTTAGGAGCATACGAACAAATATGAAGTATTTAAGTCCTGAAAAAGGCAGCAAAGTAATTCTACTAACTTCAATACACCCAGGGGAGGGAAAAACTTTTTGTGTAAGCAATATCGCTCTTATGTTTGCCAAAGCTGGTAAAAAAGTTCTTTTGATGGATTTAGATCTGCATAAGCCAAAGATTAACCAAGTATTTGATATAGATTCTTCTACTGGTATATCTTCGTATTTGGCAGGTGCTTCTACAATGGAAGATGTCGTTACTAAAACCCATATAAATAATTTAGATGTTGTTTTTTCTGGCCCTGTTCCTCCAAACCCTTCGGAACTTATAATGTCAGCTAAATTGAGTCAAGCTATAAAGGACTTTAAAGAGGTTTATGATTATATTTTGATTGATACTCCGCCTTTAGGTTTGATAAGCGATGCAATGATTTTACACGAGGTAGTAGACGTAACAGTTTTTGTTATAAACACGTCTATCGCGAAAAAGAAAGGGGTGAATTTTGTTGAAGACATTATAGAAAAACAGGGAGCAGTTGGAAGTAGTGCTATTGTATTAAACGGGATTAAACATAAGCGTTGGAGTTATTATAGCCAATATTCATATGGGTATGGGTATGGGTATGGGTATGGGTATGGGTATGGGTATGGGTATGGGCACAACAAGAAGGCAGATGAATATGGGTACGGGTATTACGTAAAAGGAGATGAATAAGAAAAATAGATGATTGAGAAGAGATGGATATGATTGAAAAGGATAAAGAGTGGGATTTGATAATAACTCCCAAAAAATCTTTCTTTTCAGTTGACGTTAAATCAATATGGAAGTATAGAGATTTACTCACATTGTTTGTGAAAAAAGATTTTATTTCTGTCTATAAACAAACCGTTCTTGGACCAGTTTGGTTTTTTGTTCAACCGATATTAACTACAATAACTTTTACTGTTATTTTTGGAAATGTTGCTAAAATTTCAACAGATGGATTACCTAAAATTCTATTTTATATGGCAGGTATTACGTTATGGAATTATTTTGCAGAATGTTTAAATAAAACCTCTAATACATTTGTAGTCAATCAAGGAATATTTGGAAAGGTCTATTTCCCAAGAATCATTACTCCGTTATCAGTTGTAATAAATTGTCTCTTAAAATTAGCCATTCAATTGTTTATGTTTGCTGGATTTTGGTGCTATTATTATTTTGTAATCAATATTGATATTATGATAAAGCCAACTGTTTTTCTATTGCCTTTACTAATTGTAGTAATAGCGATAATGGGATTGGGCTTTGGAATGATTATTTCATCAATGACCACTAAGTATAGAGATCTAACATTTTTGGTTGGTTTTGGGGTCCAGTTGTTAATGTACACGTCACCAGTCATATACCCTCTTTCTGCGGTACCCGAACAGTATAAATGGTTGATAATGCTTAATCCGATGAGTAGTATCATTGAATTGTTTAAATACAGCCTTTTAGGGGTTGGTTATTTGGATTGGTTTTGGTTGGGTTATTCAGTAATTATTAGCATCGTATTATTCATTGTTGGGTTTTTAATATTTAATAAAGTTGAAAAATCGTTTATTGATACAGTCTAATACTAATGGGTGAATTAGCGTTAAAAATTGAAAATGTATCCAAGCAGTACAGGTTGGGACTAGTTGGCACAGGGACTCTTTCTGACGACTTAAACCGATGGTGGTATACG
>JAESTK010000121.1 GCA_016763645.1 Flavobacteriales bacterium | reverse complement strand
CCTATAAATAAAGAAGAAATGTCTGACGTTAAATCAAAAGTAGTATCAATCATTGTTGATAAATTAGGAGTTGAAGAAGGAGAGGTTACGAATGAAGCAAGCTTCACGAATGATCTTGGTGCTGATTCACTTGACACTGTTGAGTTGATTATGGAATTCGAAAAAGAATTCAACATCGCTATTCCAGACGATCGAGCTGAAAATATTGCTACTGTTGGAGAAGCTGTAAAATATATTGAAGAGAACGCAAAGTAATTTTCACAATAAGTAAATGATGGAATGCTTCAATGATTGAATGTTTTTTGTGCTGATTAATCCGATTCCGCGCCAAAAACTATATTCAATCATTCTTTCATTATAGCATTTTATACAGTTTTATAAATAGTTATTTGGTTGTCAGGTATTTCGATTCTGAACAATCTAAACATAAACAATTAGATGCAATTAAAACGTGTTGTTGTAACAGGAATTGGTGCGTTGACGCCAATAGGGAATACTGCCGATGAATATTGGCAAGGATTGATTAATGGTGTTTCTGGTGCAGCGCCCATTACCCGTTTTGATGCTTCTAAATTTAAAACTCGTTTTGCTTGCGAAGTAAAGGGATTTAAAACAGAAGATTACTTTGAAAGGAAAGAGGGGCGTAAGCACGATCTTTATTCGAAATTTGCAATGGTTGCCTCAGCCGAAGCTGTCGCAGATTCTGGGCTAAGTGCCGAAAATGCTGACTTAGGTCGTATTGGTGTAATTTGGGGTTCAGGAATTGGTGGATTAGAGACTTTTAGAGATGAAGTCGGAGACTTTATCAGAGGTGACGGCACTCCAAGATTTAATCCATTCTTTATTCCTAAGATGATTGCGGATATTGCTTCAGGTAATATTTCTATTAAACATGGGTTTAGAGGTCCAAATTTCACAACAGTTTCCGCATGCGCTTCCTCAACAAATGCTTTAGCTGATGGATTTAACTATATCCGTTTAGGTAAAGCCGATGCCATAGTAACAGGAGGTTCTGAAGCTGCGGTTAACGAGCCGGGTGTTGGAGGTTTCAACGCCCTTCACGCGCTATCTACTCGTAATGATGATCCAACAACAGCTTCTCGTCCGTTCGATTTAGACCGTAATGGATTTGTATTAGGTGAAGGAGCCGGTGCAGTTGTTTTAGAAGAATATGAACATGCCAAGGCTCGTGGGGCTAAAATTTATGCTGAAATGTCTGGCGCTGGATTATCTGGCGATGCACATCATATTACAGCACCCCACCCCGAAGGATTGGGAGCAATAGCGGTGATGATTGATGCGCTAAGCGATAACAATATAGACCCTAGTGAAATTGATTACATTAACGTTCATGGAACATCTACACCGTTAGGTGATTTAGCAGAGAGTAAGGCCATTCTTAAGGTGTTCGGAGAAAGCGCTTACAAGTTAAATATTAGCTCTTCAAAATCAATGACAGGGCATCTACTAGGAGCCACAGGTGTTATTGAAGCAATCGCTTGTATTTTATCAGTTAAAAATGATATCGTTCCTCCAACAATTAATCACTTTACTGACGACCCGGCATTCGACCCCAAATTAAATTTCACTTTCCATAAAGCAGAAAAAAGAACGGTTCGTGCGGCATTGAGTAACACATTTGGTTTTGGTGGCCATAATGCATCGGTAATTTTTAAAAAAATCAGCTAAGGCTTGGGTCTTTTTGATTTTCTATTTCCAAAAAAATATTCAAAACAAAAACTGCCTATTCAACTTCAACAATTAGTTGGATTTCAAAAGGGGGAATTGCATTGGTATAGCCTTGCGTTTACCCATAAATCAGTTTTAAGTAAATCGGAAAGGAACATTCCGGGAAAAAGTAATGAGCGATTAGAATTTTTAGGTGATGCCATTTTAGATTCTGTGGTTGGAGATTATTTATTCAATTCATTTCCAGACGAAGACGAAGGGTTTTTAACCCAAATGCGATCAAAATTCGTAAGTCGTAAACACCTGTCTAAGATAGCATTAGAAATTAAATTAGACATTTTTGTAAAAACTAATTTAGGTAAAAATGACAGCACAGGCACGATATACGGCAATGCGATAGAAGCATTGATTGGCGCAATTTATATTGATAAAGGATATGAAGACACAGCAAGATTTATCAAAAAGATAATGCTTTCAGAAACACAAGTAAAAGAGCTATTAACAACCAATTTTGATTATAAAAGTAAATTATTAGAGTGGTGCCAAAAAGAAAAAAAGAAACTTCGGTTTAATACCGTTGCAAATGCGAATAGGTTGTTTAAGACAGAATTATTGATTGATCAGAAAAGAATAGCAACAGGAACGGCCACAAACAAAAAACAAGCGGAGCAAGAGGCTTCGCAAATTGCTTTTGATTTGATTACAACCAGAGGTAAAGATTAGTTTTTGTAACCTTGCAGTTATGGCAACCCAAAAATTGGTTCTCGACTATGATTACGATTTCTTGTTAATAGGAATTTTATCATCTGCGCCAGACTACAAGCTATGTTGGGGGATAAATAGAGTGCTGCAAATTGCACTAAAAAAAGAGAAAGACCTTCAGCTTCAATTGCACGAAAGTGAAAAAAGGGAAGGGTTAAAACTTACATTCGAAAAGCCAGAAATGACACCTCAATTTTCTATGTATAGTTACTATAATGAGGTTACTCACGAACGATATACCATTGCAGCAAATAAATCGATTAGTGCCCTTTTGATAAAAGAAGAACAAAGTGTCGATTTTTTTTTGATAGTTGATGGGCTTTATGAAGATTGGGAAAAAGAAGAAGCCATAATTAATGGATTGAGAGAACAGCGAGAAATAATTACGGCATATAAGATTGACCCAAATAAGCTTAAATCGAAGCAAAATCTTATTTTTGAATAATGAACAAAACGAAAATAATAGCCACAATCGGTCCAGCAACTTCCTCGAAAGGTATGCTCAAAAAAATTATTTTAGCAGGAACGAGTGTTTGTAGAATCAATTTTTCTCACGGCACCCATGAAGACCACCTTAAGGTTATTAATTCCGTTAGAGAGTTAAACAATGAATTAGGCAGCCATACTGCTATTTTAGCCGACCTACAGGGCCCAAAATTACGCGTTGGTGATGTTGCTGAAGGCAGTAAACTAGTAAAAGGGAAGCAATTAGTTTTCACAACTAAAGAGTGCGAGGGCAATTCAGGACGGGTTTTTATGACCTACAAGTCTTTCCCAAAAGACGTTGCGAAAGGGGATAGAATATTGATTGATGACGGTAAATTAGTATTGAAAGCTATTTCATCAAATAAAAAAGATGAGGTTGTTGCAGAAGTAATTCAAGGAGGACCTTTATCGTCCAAAAAGGGGGTGAACTTACCCAATACCAAAATTTCTTTACCTTGTTTAACGGAAAAAGATTTAATAGATTTGGATTTTGCATTAGATCATAAAATTGCGTGGATTGGGCTTTCTTTTGTGCGGTCGGCACGAGACATTATCGAGATAAAAGATATTATTGCTGCTCGAGGCGAGAATTCGTTGGTGGTAGCTAAAATAGAAAAGCCAGAAGCAATAGCCGACATTGATGAAATAATTCAAGAGGCCGATGCAATTATGGTTGCCCGTGGCGATTTGGGTGTAGAAGTGCCAATGTATGAGGTTCCGCTACTACAGAAAACGGTAGTAGAAAAAAGCAGAAAAGCTGCTAAGCCAGTAATAATTGCCACTCAAATGATGGAAACCATGATTGAGAGTATGACTCCAACCCGAGCTGAGGTAAACGATGTGGCAAATGCAGTTACCGATGGTGCTGATGCGGTTATGCTAAGTGCCGAAACGTCTGTAGGAAAATACCCCGTTCAAGTAATTAAAATGATGCGAAAAATTGTAAAAAATGCAGAAACGCATCAAGGAATTTACAATAAAGAGCAAAAAGCGGTCAGTAATTCAAATCGGTTTATAACCGATTCTATTTGTTATCAAGCCTGTAGGTTAGCCAAAAATGTTAACGCAAAAGCCATCATTACAAACACCTTTTCGGGGTATACAGCTTTTAAAATTTCGAGTTGTCGACCAAAAGCAGGCATTTTTATTTTTACCAGTAATCATAAAATTTTGAATATGCTCAGCCTTATTTGGGGTGTTCAAGGGTTTTATTACGATAAGTTTGTGAGTACTGACCATACCATTGCCGACATAAAATTCATCCTTAAAAAAGAGAGACTATTGCAGGAAGGTGACTTAGCGATTAACATCGCAAGTATGCCGATAACAGATAAAGGCGGGTCGAATATGGTAAAATTAACTCAAGTATAAGATGTCGATAGACGTTAGCCTATTAAAAGAAATTTGTGAGGTAGCGGGTACTTCAGGTTTTGAGCAACGAATTAGAGAAATTGTTTTACGTGAGGTAACCCCTTTGGTTGATGAGGTTTCTATCGATAATATGGGAAATGTTGTTGCGTTAAAAAAAGGGAAAGGTGCTAAAAAAGTAATGATTGGCGCCCATATGGACGAAATCGGATTTATTGTTACCCATATTGACGATAATGGATTTTTGAGATTTCATACTTTAGGGGGATTTGACCCGAAAACACTAACTGCTCAGCGTGTTATTGTTCATGGAACAAAAGATATTATTGGCGTAATGGGAAGTAAACCCATCCATGTAATGACGGCAGAAGAGCGAACTAAAATGCCCAAAACAACAGATTATTTTATTGACTTGGGGATGCCTAAGAAAGAGGTTGAGAAAATAGTGACAATAGGTAATCCAATAACTCGTCAGCGAGAATTGATTGAAATGGGTAATTGTGTAAACTGTAAATCGATTGACAATCGTGTTTCCGTTTTTATTCTTATCGAAACGTTACGCTTATTAAAAGATGTACCGTACGATGTTTATGGTGTGTTTACCGTGCAAGAGGAAGTTGGAATTAGAGGTGCAAATGCAGCAACTTTGGCTGTTCAACCAGATTTTGGCTTTGGGTTAGATACAACTATTGCTTACGATGTGCCAGGCGCTTTGCCACAAGAAATGATTACCAAATTAGGTGGAGGAACAGGCATAAAAATTATGGATTCCTCAACCATTTGCGATTATCGCATGGTAGATTACATGAAGAAAATAGCAGATAAGAACAAAATTAAATGGCAGCCAGAAATTCTTCCTGCTGGAGGCACAGACACTTCGGGGATTCAACGAATGACGGCTGGAGGATCTATTGCAGGGGCAATTTCTATACCTACTCGCCACATTCATCAAGTAATTGAAATGGCTGATAAAGATGATATTCAAGCGTCTATCGACTTACTAAAAGTTTGTTTAGAAAATTTGGATTCTTACGACTGGAGTTTTTAGTTGTTTTCGCTAAATAGTGCTTGCTTAAAGAGTTGACCAACAATATTGAACTACAACCCTATGCTTGGCTTAGCGGGTGTTGGCAATCGTTTTTTATTAGTCCGCAAACACAATTGTTAATTTTAAAATCCTTTGGCATTAGCATTATATCGTTTATAAATAATTGTGCAGTTTGTGTTGTCAAATAAAATGTCAAGTGTCGAGTGAATAACTCGAAAACCACTATGAGTGAAATGACCTTTAGATTCTGAAGTCATTTTAAAGCTTTGAATTTTGGCACCTCTAAAATGTCTGTCAATAATTTGCTGTGCAAAGGACTTCAGTTTGGTACTGTCAAGAGAAGAACAAGTCTCTTTGGGTATGAAATAGGTAAATTGTCTTACCGTGCCAAGACCTTTTTTTTTAACTTTTTCTTTTTTTACCTTCTTAAAGTTTTCTTTTTCAGTGATTCTATACGATTTGTAAACATCACAAGAAGAAAATGTCAAACAAAGAAGAGTCAACAATATAAAAGTTGTTTCTGACCGCATAGTTCTGTATTATTTTCTTGAGGTGATTAATGGCATGTTATCTTATTATACCAATTTAATTTCATATAGCCCGATATTATATGTATCTTTATTGAATGGGAAAGGTATTTGATATTAGAATTAAAGAGAGTAAAGAGGAATTGAAATTGCTGTATAGAAAGGAGAAGAACTCAAGGAAAAAATCACGAATAATGAGTTTGATTTTAACGCTAGAAAACAAATTTGAAACCAGAGAAGAATTAGCGAATATGCTTGGTATAAAT
>JAESTK010000120.1 GCA_016763645.1 Flavobacteriales bacterium | reverse complement strand
CGAAACATACGAGCGCCAGGCAACGCAACGCCATAAAGCTCAGAAGGGTCAAGTCCATTTGCCCAAGCCGTGCGTGCAAACCAAGAAGCGAAACTTTCGTCCTCGAGAAGCCTTGGTCGGAACGGCCATAGCTCATCGGGGTTATTATCGTAAATGTTCATGACGAAACCTCCCGTCACGAATTGAATGTATTTATATTATATGATGCTTGATATTTATTATGTAGTCATTTTGTGCATATAAATAAATTACGTATAAATACTGTATAAAAATAAGTTTACTTGTAAATTTGGGTTATTTTAACTTACTTTTTTGGGGCGCGATGCATCTAACTGCATTGTAGGGCAAAGACATGCCTGCTTTCATGCGGTAAGCAGATATTATTTAAAGTTTTTAAAGTTGGTGTTTGCTTACGCTTGTGACCCTAACAGGCCTTTGATGACAGAGTACCTACAGCTACTCATTGAGAGGAGTAATTAAGTAAACGGTCACCATAATTCTACAGTTGTAGCCCGTGTTCTTGCTCTAAATATGAGACCAATTCGTCCAGCGCCTTAATTATATGCAATTTGTTCGCGCCAAATACATAGTGCCCCGTCGAAAGAATTGAAGGGTTGTCTTCATCGTCTTTATATCTTCTTTTCGTCTTATTACCGGTTTCATCAATTAGTGTCAGTGGATACTTAAAACTACGCCCTTCGCCTTCGTAAATACCGTGCGGCCCCCAGTTCTGGATGTTGCCGTTGTAGCAATTACCTCCGACAATAACTTCAAGCTCTGCTAAGAGCTTGGCACGCTTTTTTATCAATTCCTTATTAGCCATTGCTAACCCCTCCCAAATTCACACCGCTACAAAGAACGCCAGCGTAGATAAATACACCCCATTCTTTTCCTAGGGCGAATATATTCAGTCTTAAAGCGCAAGCATAACATTCAGTTTGATTAGTTCTCAAGACAAATGAGAAGCTTTGCGCATTGTCGAATTTATGGCTGGTGTGCGGCTAGATGTCTCGCAGACATTTCCAAAAGAGTTGCATCAAGTCCGCGTTTATACGGTAATTAGGCCTAAAATGCATTGAATTGACAAAATCTAATCCCCAAACACAAAAAAGGCCAACATCCTGATTTATAAGGATATCGGCCGAATCTTGCGACAGGCTTAGTTGTGAATACGACAAACTAAGCTGTGAAGCGACATCCTAAGATGTATCTTACAGTATTTATCAATGACTTATGGAAATGGTGGTTGGGGCGGTAGGATGCGCAGGGGAAATCCAAGTTTTCTGCGGGTTTTAAGATATTCATTTAACCGTCATATCAGATTGGTCGCAGGATGGGTCACTTAAATAACAGGTCGTATACACAAATCACATATATCTTTGTTTAGTCGGAATTTATGTCGTAGCCTTCGTATTCCATTGGTAATTATCTATTCCTTTGCGCTGATCCCATGGGAACGTAATTGGGCGTGAATATCATCCCCAATTTTTTTGATTTGTGCCGAAGCGACCTTATTTATATTGTCCCAACTTTTTTCTTGGGCGGTAGTATTTGGGTTTTTTTGCCATGCTTCATGGTCAGAACGTGCAGTGTCCAATGTTAAAATGACTTTATCAAATTTTTCTTTAATTGGTGTTGGAAAGAAAATACCAAACCGAATGACATAAGTTTGTAGATCACGAAGAGTCTCTTTGACTTTATTAATTTTGTGCAAATAGATTGCATCGCCATAAGTATCACTCTTCTTATTGGATTTTAGAATTGTTTCTTTCTCTGTCTCGTAAAGTTCGCTTCTATTTAGGAATTCTTCAAGTTCTAAATCTGAATATTCATCAATCTTAGAATTATTCGGCATACGGTTAAATTGAATATAGGCAATCACAGATTTTAAGCCTTTATAGGCTTCATCTAATTTAGCCCATGCCTCAGTGAGAGTTTCAAATTCTTTTTCTTATATCTTCAGTGTGCCGCTTAAAGTGGTATCAATTTCTAACTGCAGCCTATTAATCTCAATATCTTGACGATGTTTGAATTTCTCAAGACTTTTGGAAAACTTGTTTTCAATCCACTTTTTAGAAAGAAACCTGAATAGGGCATAGGCAGCCGCTGTGCTTACGACAACAGCACCGGCTAAATCAGATATATAAGTAAGCATGTCAGCCATTTCCGACCCCCTATTGAATGTAACACCTTTAGTTGCAGTCTAGTCAATCGCTTGGGGATATCAAGATGTCCTATTGGATTAGCGGTATAGTCGGCATCAAGGCAGGACTCTTCCTATACATAATCAAGAAATCCGCCACGGATATCTTGATTTCAGTCTTATTGATAAGTGTCACCAAATCGTTAGGGACTCTTGTCGGAAACATTTTTAAATGGGAATGGAGATGATAAAAGTCTCGATTTTCACAGTTAACAGCGGGAATGAGACACAAGAATAATTGGGAACACCCGGGGAATCATAGCTTTAAACGGGAATGCCCGCTCGTAAAATTGTTGTATTGCAGAGTGTTACGTTTGTTGTCACCTTGTGCGAGTGTCATTTTTAGACGGTGTTTTGAGAAGTAGGCTGTGTTTAAAAACGGGGGGATTTCGGTTTGTGAACGAAGTGGTGTTTGTGGCGAAGATAACCTTGATAATTTGATTTGATTTTACAAAAAAATGGAAGCTTCTTTACATTACTTTAGAGCCACATTAAATCCATCGATGCTAATGCCTTTATCCCGAAGTGTGTCTTTAAAGTATTTAGCATCTGGACCATAATTTGAAAATTGAAATAAACCTAGTTTTTGTAAACATCGATCAAACTTCGATTGTTCCTTAAAATTTTCAAAATCGTCAGGAATGTAAAGAGATTTCATATAGAGGAATTGAACTTTCTCATCATTTGAAGAGAATATTCTGACCTTTTGACTGCGCATGTCAATTTTTACGCGCTGTGTAAGTTTAGGTAGAGCTTTTGAAAAATCGTCATAAATTTGAAGCGTAAGTTTACCTGTGCCTATATGAATTTTTATGAGATCAGCCGTAGAAATGTCTCCATAGAGAACACCAGCACACCCAATATAGCACCTTAAAATAGGTGGCAATAAGTCAAGTACAGAAACGTGAAGTAACATTTGCTCATCGTTGAATATGTATCCAAGATTGTTATTCGCAAATTCTTCACAAGCATCTCTTATGGCTTTGGCATCACCGGTTGAGAACAATAAATTCCTCGCTTCTATTTGTGCATTTGCATGATTGTCAAAAAAAGCTTTTATGTCATGCTGCAGACTTTTAGGTAATTGCCTGTATGGCTTACGCCCAGAAAACATTTCAAGTGCAAAATATACGAGAAGGTCCTCCCGTCGATCAGCGCCTGATTTTTTAAGAAGATCAGTCTCAATCAACTCATCTATACAATATTGCTCTGCACGTTTTAACGATACGTGTTCAGCTTTAAAGGCATCCGCTAATTCAATTGGGATTTCATCGTTGTGAACAAACCGACCATGATCGAGAATTTCTTGCCATAGAAGTTCAAGTTGGGGTTTTAAGACATCCGACTTTAACGGTTTAGCGATCGTGGTTGGGCGTTGACGGTCTGGGCGAATCGTTACTGATTTATATTTATGTCGATTGTATCTCTCGACTAAAAAAGCCTGCTCCGAGACCTTATCTTTAAAGACAAAAAAGATCCCAGGAGCAATGGCTATAGGGGCCTCATTCAGGGCTTGAAAAACATATTCTTTCAGTTGTTCCTGCATAAAATATTTTTGGAATGTCCCCCTCATGGTCTTAAAGCCATCGCCATATGGCTTAGAGTTCTCAATTGCATCACTGCTTGGTGGCATAACTGCAATGGAAAGAACTTTGGATGCTAAGGACCAAGCATTTTTGAGAGCCTTGG
>JAESTK010000119.1 GCA_016763645.1 Flavobacteriales bacterium | reverse complement strand
CCCCTTGTCGTATTCATAAAAGTATTTCTCAAATTCATTGTTTTTAAATTGATTAACTACTAACGCTTCAAAAGCCCAACGAGATGCCATACTGTCGCCAATAAAAGGTACATGTGTTTGAGAGGTAATTACTGGGTTTAATTTTTCGAACTTGATAATTAAACCACTAAATAAAAGTTGAGGAATTAATAGGAAAGGGATAGAAATGTAAATCGTTACTGCAGAATTAAAACTTGCACTAATGTTAAGACCCAACATATTTGCAAAACAGGCGGTAGAAAAAAGTACCAACCAGTAATCGAAGTACATGCCTTGAATCCCAAGAATTGTATTCCCAACTAAAACAAAAGTTAAGGTTTGAAATGCAGACAATGCAAACATTATAGATATTTTAGAAACAAGGTAGCTACCACTACTAAGGTTGAGAAATGACTCTCTTTTTCTGATTTTTTGATCTTTAATAATTTCTTCGGCACTAACGGTAAGCCCAATAAATAAAGCAATTACTACTGCCATAAAGATATAGGCAATTAAGTTTTCGTTTTCACGAAAGATATAGCCACCCGCAGTTACGTCTGTGTGATAAAACTTAACGAAAAAAGCAAGTATAGCAGCAAGAATTGGTGCTTCAAGCAAGTTTATCATCAGGTATTGCGAATTGGTAAACTTGGACAATACATCACGAGTGATAAATACCTTGAATTGCTTTATTTTGTTCGGAATATTGAATGTGCTTTTCGGAACTTCTGTACCTGCAGAAATAATATTAATTTTATTGTCAATTTCGTTGTGATAGTGTTCGTTCCATTCTTTTGGAGAAAATTTTCTGTTGTCAGTAAGATTTCCGTATTCATCTAAAACCTTGGATTCAATAATGTTGAAGATCTGTTCTGGATTTACATTACCACATTGAATACATTCGCTTTCATCGCTATTAACGTGGTTAGACAGTTTTTTGAAATAGAGCACGCCATCAACTGGATTCCCGTAATATATCGGACGACCACCCAAATCTAGAATTAACAATTTATCAAACATTTTAAAAATATCTGACGATGGTTGATGAATAACAACAAAAATCACTTTTCCCTTTAGGGCAAGCTCTTTTAGTAAATCCATGATATTTTCAGAATCTCTTGAAGAAAGTCCTGATGTTGGTTCATCAACAAATAATACCGAAGGTTCTCGAATAAGTTCGAGGGCGATATTTAGTCTTTTTCGTTGCCCACCGCTAATGGTTTTCTCTAAGGGGCTGCCTACTTTTAAATCTTTCGCTTCGTAAAGACCAATGCTGTTGAGCAGGTCTAAAACACGTTTGGTAATTTCTTTGTCGGTAAAACCATCAAAACAAAGTTTGGCGTTATAGAAAAGATTTTGAAAAACGGTTAGTTCTTCAATTAAAAGATCGTCTTGAGATACGTAGCCAACAACACCTTCAATTTTATCTTTATCATCATGAATACTTAATCCATTAACGAGCACTCGCCCAGCAGATGGTCTGTTGTTTCCGTTTAGTACATTTAGCAGTGTGGATTTACCGGCTCCGCTGCCACCCATAACTCCAAGCAGTTTTCCTGATTCTTCAGAAAAGGTTAACGTGTGTAGCCCTTTTTTTCCTCCCTTAAATTCGTATTCTATATGATCTGCAGTAAAAACAATTTTTTGCTGTGAGCTATCGCTCATAAATTTGCTAAGAATATCGCTGTAATATATCGGGTTAACTTTTGAACTCCTTATCGAAGATCCAGGAGTTAGAACATGGCAAGTTTTAGGACCAATGGCTTGGCCGTTTAGTATAAGCTCGGTTTTTCCAAAGTATTTAAGAGTAAATAATCCAACACTTTCAACTCTTAAAATAACAAGGTCTCCATCTAAATTTTCAGCAGTTAAGCATTTGTTTTCCGTTTGCGGAGATAACTCATTTGGTTTGTCGTTAATGATAAGCGTCTGCTGATTATTCGGGACATTACCTTTTGTGTACGTTGTGAATTCACGAATGAGGTTAAATTCATCAGATGAAATATTAAAAGACTCTGCAACTGTTGTTATACATTCATCTTCTTGTTCGGTAATTGACCCATCAGAATTAACGTATTCTACCAATCTTAGTAATACAATTACTTTTTGCTTTTGAGCTAGTTCTGTGTTTATTTGGGTACATATTTTTAGAACTTTAACCGAATTGAGAGAGGTCCTCTTCTTTTTTCCTTCCTTCTTTTTCGATATTTTATGGTACGTTTCTAGAAACTCATCATACAAGACAAGGTATTCTTTAACCATGTCCGAATTGAGTTGTTGCTTTAAGAAAAGTTCGACAATTTTTCGACTATGGTTAGATACTCCGTCAACATCTGCCACAAGGGCAAACAGTTGCATCAGTGCTTTTAGTATCCTTTCACTCATCTATCTCTGAAAGCTACTATTGTTTAAATCCAATCAAAAGAACAGCGCAACCTGAAGAAAGAGAAGTTGGATCTAGCTGGGCTTCAATAACGCAGTTGAGTGTCGATTTAATCTCAAAATCCCAATGGGGGGCATTTAGATATTCTTCGTTGGTAAAGATAAGGTTTCGCTCATCATCAAAAACCCTAAATAAAAGGTTTCCATCGGTTGTGCTACTACAAGCTGCAACTCGATATTTAGTATCACCATAAAACGTGGTATGAAACTCCGCAATTTGGTCATCAATAAGAAGGGCCCGATATAGTTGTCCATCAGAAATAAAACCATCAGTAATATGACTGTTGCATATCGAAGCAATTGTGTCACATTGTGCGAAAGAGTTACCAGCCGTAAGCAAAAATGTTGCTATTAGTATGTTTTTAAATATTTTCATGCTTATCCTATAATGTGATTTCTAATTGATTCAACTTTTGAGGCTATTGCACTCAGTTGATCTTCTGTCGCAGATGCCTCTGTAACGCTATTGACAACAGTTGTTTTCGAATCTTCATCTGTTGTTGGTTCTTTCCACGTATAAACTGATTCAACTTCATCGAAGAGGTAGTATAAGTCGATTAGCTCGGCAACAAACTCAGCAATCTCATCTGCTTCAGTATTTTTTTCTAAAAGCTTGATCAGGTTTAATAGCGAGCCTTTTTGTTCTGCGATACGAGTTTTTACCATCTCATGACCGTCATTTTGAGCCACAATAGTCGCAAAATGCAGAGCTTCAATCCAACCTCCACAAAGGACAAGAGCGCCAACTTCTTCTTGCTCACTATTTTGAAAGAATTGATTACTCGCTTTGTAGGCATCGCCCATTATGGTCAGCAAGGAATCTTGAATCCCCATATTGGCTTCGAATCGTTTCATTAACTCAGGGTTGAAAGCGCTTGTTACACCTAATTCGTCAGCTAATCTTTTGGTCGAAGTAATAAACGACATTGCCTCTGCCGTTTGATCGTAAATAGTTGCATACCCTAAATCAGCACCATACACACCTAGATTAATTGAACGTTGAAAACGAGTAGAGTAATTCGATATTTTTTTTGGGTCATTCAGCATATCGCTTCTATATGCTGAGCCCGATTTTTTTAACAAAAAAGCGGTTTGAACAGGAGAGGGAATACTAATAATTTCATTACCAACTTTAAATAATGCAGCCTTTTCAAGGTCGATCGCTTTTCTTTCTTTAGTTGGTTTTTCGGAAACTGGAGCAGTTTTTTCTTCTTCCCCACAGCCTAAAAAAATAGCTACAACGAATACGGTAATTAAGGCTCTTAATGGGTTGAAGTTCAATTTCATAAATAGTGTTTTCTTGGTAGATGTTACGGAGTGCAAGTAATGAAAAAATAATGAAATTTCAAAGGTAAAAAGCTAAATATATCGATGTGTTTTCTAATGCCTAATTTAGGATATTTGTGCGTTTCA
The DNA here is from genome assembly GCA_016763645.1 of Flavobacteriales bacterium. Classification (GTDB taxonomy): domain Bacteria; phylum Bacteroidota; class Bacteroidia; order Flavobacteriales_G; family NORP312; genus NORP312. Next base: position 3,088 of record JAESTK010000119.1, on the reverse strand, counting down.
TAAAATGTTGTAATAACCAGATAGAAACAATACAAATTCCGCCCCAGATAAGGGCTTCGTCCCATTCTTTGAAAATCGTTTTTCCCGTAGCAAACAATAGAGAATACACGAAGGTGATGGAAGAGACCCAGCAAATGGTTAAATTTAATAATTGAGATTTTTGTTTATCTTCTCTTGCTGCAATTCTGATTGGATTCCATAACCCTTCAGGTTTAACAAGTTGGTAAAATTTGATGAGGTGTTCTTTTTCGCTAGGTTTGGTGAGTACTGTTGCGATAAGCCAAGCGGTGGTTGTAAAGCCTACTGTAACGAAAAAAGTACCGTTGTTGTCGATAAACGATTGTCCAAATTTATCTTCCAGAAACTGAGATGAAATATAATAAGCAAAGAAAGGGGCAACAGTAGCGGTAATTTCGCTCCATGCATTTATGCGCCACCAATACCATCGCAGAATAAGAACTAAACCTAGCCCAGCTCCACAACTCATTACAAAAGTCCAAACGGCAGAAATAGAATTAATTTGCGTGGTAACAAATCCGCCAATTATCATGATGCCAACCGTGAATAGCCTCGAAACGAGGATATTTTTCTTATTTTGCTCTTCTTCTGTTAGTTTGTTTTTCTTTTCGATAAAACGTTTGTAAAGATCGTTTACGAGGTAGCTTGCGCCCCAATTAAGCTGAGTTGAGATTGTGCTCATGTAGGCAGCGAGAAATGCGACAAAGAGCAGACCTTTAAGTCCAGCAGGGAGGAAATCTTTCATCGCCATAACAAAGCCAAGTTTTTTGTCGGCTTCGCTTAGTTCTGGGTAAAGCACTAAAGAGCACAGACCAACTAAAATCCATGGCCACGGACGTAAGCAGTAGTGTGCAGCTTGAAAAAATAGGGTGGCGAAAACTGCGTGTTTTTCATTTTTTGCACTCATCATCCGTTGAGCGATATATCCACCACCACCGGGCTCTGCTCCTGGATACCAGCTCGACCACCATTGTACTCCGATGTACGAAAGGAAAGCGCCTATACTTATTGTGAGTGTATTGAATGTGCCTTGAGCAGAGTCTCCAATTGTTGGGAAGAAATTCAACGCTCCGTCAGGGAGTTTTTCTTTTAATCCGTCAATTCCGCCAATTTCATCGGAGTTAACAACAATAACAGCAAGAATGATACAGCCCGTAATGGCAATAGCGAATTGAATCGTGTCTGTTATTGCAACACCAATAAGTCCTGATAGCGAGGCGTAAATCATAGTGATAACCATAACAGCCATCATATACCAAAACGCTGTTTCTTTGGGGATGTCGAAAAATACTTGAATGATTGAAACCATGGCTACGTTTACCCATCCAATGACAATCACATTCATGAAAAGTCCTAGGTAAATAGCTTTGAAGCCTCTCAAAATGGCGGCAGGTTTACCTGAATAGCGTAATTCTATCAGCTCCAATTCTGTAAGAACATTGGCTCTACGCCATAAGTTTGCAAAGAAGAATGTGGTGAGCATTCCGCCAAATAAGAAACTCCACCAGATCCAATTGCTTGATATTCCATTTTTAGCGACTAATTCGGTAACTGCCAAGGGTGTGTCTGCAGCAAAAGTTGTTGCAACCAAAGAAACTCCCGCTATGTACCATGGTAGGTTTCTTCCTCCCAAGAAAAAATCAGAAAGGCTCTTTGATGCTTCGCCTTGATAGCGAAGACTAATGAAAAGTGAAACTGCTAAAAATAGACCGATTATTAGCCAGTCGATTAGTTCAAAAGTCATGTAAAATATTTGTTCAAAAATGGCGATAATATTCTCTAAATGAGTCTAAAAATTCATAACTTGTCAAACGATTTATTAACAATTTTTAAAGTTATTGTATGCTTTATGTTGTATCATTTAAAATATTGATAATTATATTATTATAGCAATGAAATCTATTGGAGTTTTTACATCAGGAGGCGATGCACCAGGTATGAATGCAGCTATTCGAGCAGTTGTGCGGACGAGTATAAGTTGTCGAGTGAAACCGTTTGGTGTATTACATGGTTATCAAGGGTTGATTGATGGTGAAATTCAGGAAATGAATTCTCATTCGGTAAGTAATATCATTCAACGAGGAGGCACAATCTTAAAGAGCGTACGAAGCATGGAGTTTATGACTCCTGAGGGACGAAAAAAGGCTTTCGATAATGTTTCGAAATTTGGCTTGGATGGTTTGGTTGCTATTGGCGGTGATGGGACATTTACTGGGGCAAAAATTTTCACCGAAGAATATGGAATTCCATTTATTGGTATTCCAGGTACTATAGATAATGATTTGTATGGAACAGATTACACCATCGGATATGATACAGCGCTAAATACCGTTGTGCAAATGGTAGATAAAATTCGAGATACAGCCAGTTCGCACAATCGTTTATTTTTTATCGAAGTTATGGGAAAAGACGCTGGTTTTCTTGCGTTGCGGAGCGGAATTAGCGTTGGTGCAGAAGCGATATTAATTCCCGAAACATCAACTTATATTGATAAATTGGTAGATAAGCTTCGCAACGAGAGGAAGCGACACAAGACCAGTTTAATTATTATTGTTGCCGAGGGCGATCAAAGTGGAGGAGCGTTCGAAGTTGCTGCGAGGGTCAAAGAGCAATTCAATCAATATGATACACGCGTTACTGTTTTAGGGCACGTGCAGCGAGGAGGAAGCCCGAGTGCAATGGATAGAGTTTTGGCAAGTAGGTTAGGTTCAGCGGCTGTTAAAGCGCTGCTTGATGGAAAAAAGGATGTTATGGTGGGAGTTGTAAATAAAGAAATAGCGTTTACTCCTTTTAGTCGGGCTACAAAACATCATAATAAATTGAATATGGATTTATTACAGCTAGCTGAGTTGTTAGCTTCATAAATTGAAAAAATTAACGATCATATCGAGTGTTCTTTTTGGTGTAATAGTTGTCGCATTTGTGATGGTAGAGTATTTAGCAAAAATGAATACCGAAAATTTTGAAATTGGAAAATATTTCTATTTTTTAAAATTTCCGTTTTATGTAGTTGTCTTGATTGTTATTTTGTTTTCAGTTAAGAGGGGTTCTAAATTTAAAAATATTTTTT
>JAESTK010000118.1 GCA_016763645.1 Flavobacteriales bacterium | reverse complement strand
TAACGAAGAATTAGGAGACAAAATTGGAATCTCTGGTTGTCTTATTAATATTGGGTTTTTAAAACTAAAGACTGAAGAATATGAAGCAGCCAAAGAATACGGAGAAAAAGGGTATAGTTTAGCTAAAATACTTCAAGTGCCAGATATTTTAGAAAGGAGTGCTTTTTTGTTGAGTAAAGTTGAAAAAAAACAAGGGAACTTTCAAAAAGCATTAGAGTTGTATGAGCTTCATATCCAAATGAGAGATTCTATTAAAAATGAATCTACCCAAAAAGCTACCATTCGCCAGCAAACTAAATATGAATTTGAGAAAGCTCAATTAATAAAAGAGCAAGAGAAAAAAGAATCTATCAGACAAGAACAAGAACGAACACAAAGAAGGGACAATTTACAGTACTCCATCATCCTTGTCGCGATTCTCAGTGTATTTGGAATGGTGCTTTCTCTTGGCTTTCTTTCTGTTACTGCAAAAATGGCAGAAGGGTTGATTTTCTTTGCTTTTCTCTTGTTTTTCGAATTCCTACTTGTTCTTACCGACCCTTATGTTGATGGCTTAACGGGAGGAGAACCAATTTACAAACTGTTACTTAATGCGGTTCTTGCGGGACTTATCTTTCCTGCACACTCCTTTTTCGAACATCTACTGAAAAAGCGCTTACTCGACAATAAAAGGAAAAAATAGAAAGTCTAGCATCTCTATATGTTTAACTTTAAAAAAAACATTACATCAAGTGTACTCGGAAAGTGCTAGCCACCTATCCGATTTAGTTTCAAGGGTAGTTAATGTTTCGCTTAGCTTGGTAGAAATTTCCAAGATAAATTGTGAATCTTGGTTGTCACCACTTAGATCGTTCTCGAGTTTTGTTTTTTCTGTTTCAAGTAATTCTAAGTCTAGTTCTAATGCTTCGAGTTCAAGCTTTTCTTTGTAGGTTAATGTAGTTTTAGCTTTAGATGATATTTCTGGGACAGTTTCTTTAATTTCAACTGACTTAGAAGCTACATTTTTTTTTGTGGATTTGCTGTATTGTTCTTGCTTTTGATTTTCTCTCCAAATAGAATAATTACCCAAAATATCTTTTACTACACCTTGCCCTTCGAAAATAAATAAGTGATCAACTATTTTATCCATAAAGTACCTATCGTGCGTAACAACTATCAAACAACCTTTGTAGTTTTCGAGGTATTCTTCGAGTACATTCATGGTAAATACATCCAAATCGTTGGTGGGTTCATCAAGAATTAAAAAGTTGGGATTTTTGATGAGAACGGTGAGTAAATAGAGTCTTCTTTTCTCGCCACCACTCAATTTACTAACTTGTTGATAGTGCATCGAAGTAGGGAAGAGGAAGCGCTCTAAAAATTGCCCAGCACTAATTTTTTTACCGCCCTCAATCGGAATAACTTCTGCAATGTCTTTTACTACTTCGATCACCCGTTGATCTTCTTTTAATTTTATGCCATCTTGTCGATAGTAGCCAAAAGTTACGGTTTCGCCAATGGCAACTTTTCCACTGTCGGGTTGTAATTGGTTGGTAATCATGTTCAAGAAAGTTGATTTTCCTGTACCATTACCACCAACAATTCCCAGTTTTTCCATCCGTTGGAAATTGTAACTGAATTTATTGAGAATAGTTAAATCACCAAACGACTTGCCTACGTTATGAAACTCAACAGTTTTAGAACCCAACCTGTCCATTTTAACATCAAGCGTTAATTCGTCTTTTGCTAATTTTTTTGAAGCGCGCCCTTCGAGATCGTAAAAGGCACCAATTCTTGCTTTAGATTTTGTGCCTCTAGCTTTAGGCATTCTGCGCATCCACTCTAGCTCGGTGCGCATCAAATTTTTTGCCTTGGTAATATTGGTTTGTTCGAGCTCTTCGCGTTCGGCTTTTTTCTCTAAATAGTAACTGTAATTACCAGTGTATTTGTAAATGTTACCTTGGTCGAGTTCAATAATATTGTTGCAAATAGTCTCTAAAAAATAGCGATCGTGGGTAACCATGATAACCGTAGATGCGTTTTTCGATAAAAAATTTTCTAGCCATTCAATCATATCTAAATCGAGGTGATTGGTTGGTTCATCTAAAATCATAAAATCAGGATTGTTCACAGGCACTCGTGCTAACGAGAGTCTTTTCAGTTGTCCACCCGATAAGCTTCCGATTTTATGTTTCGGAAGGTTGACTTTTAATTCGCTTAAAATTTGTTCTAACCGCAATTCAATATCCCAAGCATTGTTTTGGTTCATTGCATCAAAGGCATCTTCCATTGCCTTGCCTTCAATGTTGTTTTCAACACAGTGGTTGTAGTCTTTTACCGCCTTAAAAATTGGGTTGTCGCCATCAAAAATTATATCTTCAATGGTTTTGTTGTTGTCAAATTCTTCGTTTTGAGAAAGGAAACCAATGGTGACGCCATTTCTAAAAATTACAGAGCCAGAATCTGCGTATTCTTGATCGGCAATAATTTTAAGTAAGGTTGATTTTCCAGTACCATTTTTGGCAATTAAGCCAACCTTGTCCCCCTTGCTTAAACCAAAAGAGATTTCGTGGAATAGCTCTTTAACCCCGTAGGTTTTTGATAGGTTTTCTACTGATAAGTAATTCATAAGGTGCGCGAAGGTAGTAGAAATACTAGTTGGTATTAATAATACTATATGTATTGAACAATAAACCCCACGGAGTACGCAGGGTTTAAGAGTTTCCTCTACGGCATATAGCCTTATTGTGAAAAGATCAAAATTGGAATGTCTTTCTGGGGACTAAATTAGGAAAACTTATCGAAATGTAATAATTTCCCCTTCAATTTTTAAAGAAACTATTATGGCAAAAGTTTTAGGGTTAGATTTAGGCACAAACAGTATTGGATGGGCACTAATTGACACTGAAAAAGAAAACAACCTTATCGAAGATAAAGGCGTTGTCATTTTTTCTGAAGGTGTAAAAAGTGAAAAAGGTGTAGAGAAATCCCGTGCTGCTGAACGCACTAGCTACCGCAGTGCAAGACGGTTGAAATTCAGAAGAAAAATCAGGAAATGCCAGGCACTTTTGGTGCTGGCTAAGAATGATATGTGTCCTTTAACAGAAAGTGAGGCAAAAGAATGGCGCAAATCAGGGTTTAAAGAATATCCTAACAATGAGGACTTTTTAAAGTGGTTAAGAACGGATGAAGAAAAGCAAATCAACCCATACTATTTCAGAGACAAAGCCAGCAGAGAAAAGACTGATAAATTAGAATTAGGTCGTGCATTTTACCATATCGCACAGCGTAGGGGTTTTTTAAGTAACCGATTAGACCAATCGGACAAAGAAGCGATTGAAAAATTACAACCCGAAATAGAGAGCATTATTGAAGAGGTGGATAACATGGCCGAACTTTCTGAACATTTAAATGATTATCTTATTCGATTAGACATTGACAGGCCTGCCAAAGATTTGAATGCGGGAGAAAAGAAAGTAAAAAAAATGTTCAATGCTTTCAATGAACTTATAAAAGGGAAAACAGATACAGCAGCAACTAAAAAAGAGCTACTGGAACGGCTGTTTACAAAAGAAAATCTTGGCGCGGTAAAGCAAGGTATCTCAGATTTAGATGCAGCAATTGAGAAAATAAAAAGCAAAACACTGGGGCAGCACTTCTGGAAACTATATCAGCAAAACAGAGGACTGAAAGAAAATAAGATAAGGACTCGTTATACTGCAAGGGAAGAACATTATTTAGAAGAGTTTGAAATTATCTGTCAAGTCCAAGGGCTTACAGGAATTGACAAAAGCAAGAAAGACCCCAGCCTGCGGTATTCAGGAATTGTAAAGGATTTATATCGGGCCATCTTTTACCAACGTCCGCTCAAATCGCAAAAGGGGCTGGTGGGCAAATGCTCGTTTGAAACGTCTAAAGCAAGATGCCCTGTTTCTCGCCCTGAATTTGAAGAATACCGGATGTATTCCTTCATCAACAACATTAAAATAAAAACACCTGAAGATGAAAATATGCGCCCACTTACTAAGGATGAGCGCGCCAGTATAATCACCAGATTTCACAGAAAATCAAAGCCCACTTTCGAGTTTGCTGACATAAAAAAAGTGCTTGGAGAAGAGCATCAGTACAACTATAAAAACAATGCCACCGTAAGTGGCTGCCCAACAATTGCTTCACTAATTATTGTTTTTGACGATGACTGGAAACAGACCATTTACCAAACCTATACCGACAAAGACATTCGCAGTCGAAAAACCAAAGAGGTAACCGGCACTAAAACAGAAAGCGATGTGGTTGCCGACATTTGGCATGTGCTGAGCACTTTTACTACGCCTGAAAAATTGCAGGAATTCGCCACAGAAAAACTGGGGTTGGACAAAACTGCTGCTGAAAAATTTAGCAAAATAAATCTGAAAAAGGATTATGCTTCGCTCAGTTTAAGCGCCATCAATAAAATACTGCCTTATCTGCAAGGTGGCTTAATTTATTCTCATGCCGTGTTTATGGCGAATATGGAAAATGCGGTTGACCCAAAGCGATGGGCAAATGCAGCCGACAGAGAGTTAATCGAAACGGAAATCAAACAACTCATTGATAGTCATCAATCTGAAAACAAAATACAGTTTGTAATAAACAGCCTGCTGAAAAGCTGTAAAGACAAAGGCTACCATTATTCCAAAGAAGGAGAAAAGGGTTTCCGTGAAGATTTAAACGAAGTTTTCGAGAATGAATTCGGGCAAAAAACATGGGATAAAACGGAAGATAAAGAAGCGGTTTTAACAAACGCTTTTGATGAATTCAAAAAGCACCTTAAAGCAGGCACTTTCGCAACAATAAAGCGCATTGATGAGAAGGTAATTGAGTTTCTGAATGACCATGATTTGCTGCAAAATGCAAGTAAACTTTACCACCCCTCTGACATTGAAAAATTTGTGTCCCAAACCATAAAAGACAAAGAAGGCAAGGAATACAGCGGCTTGGGCAGCCCCATAACCGGTTCAATAAAAAACCCAATGGCCACGCGCGCTTTGCACCAGTTGCGCAAATTGGTCAACACCCTTATAACAGATGGCGTTATTGACGAACGCACAAAAATTAATATCGAGTTGGCAAGAGAGCTAAACGATTCCAACAAACGAAAAGCCATTAAAAAATGGCAGGATGACAGAAAGGAATTAAGAGAAGCGTATGCTGATAAAATCAAGGAACTGTATAGCGGAGAGATTACGCCTGCCGAAAGTGATGTGGAGAAATTTCAGATGGCGCTGGAACAAAGAGAAGACGGTGTAATTGTAAGCAAAGATGAAATTCTGAAATACCAACTATGGGACGAGCAAAACCATATTTGCCTTTACACTGGCAAAACCATTGGCTTGGCCGATTTCATTGGTAAAAATTCCAATTACGATATTGAGCACACCCTGCCAAGAGAAGATTCGCAAGATAATTCGCAAATGAACAAAACCCTGTGCGAATTGTCATTTAACAGAAACATCAAAAAGAAGAGAATACCATTTGAGTTAAGCAATCACGCAGAAATACTGCCCAGAATTGAACATTGGAAAAAGAGATATGAAGAGTTAGACAAAGAAATTGAACGCTTGAAAAGAGCAACCAAAGCGGCTGCCGAAAAAGAACAAAAAGACCGCCTGATTCAAAAGCGCCATTACGTGCAAATGGACTACCGCTACTGGAAAGGCAAGCACGACCGTTTTATAATGGAAGAGATAAAACAAGGTTTTAAAAACAGCCAGATAGTGGACACGGGAATAATTACCAAATATGCTATTGCGTACATGAAATCGCTGTTTAACAAAGTGTATTCCGTGAAAGGCGAAATGGTGGACCAATACCGTAAGGCTTGGGGACTGCACGAATCCTTTGAAGATAGCAGAGGTATTACCCACCACAAACCTAAAGACCGTAGCAATCACATTCACCACTGCATAGATGCGGTAACCATTGCCTGCATGGATAAAACAAAATACGATAAACTGGCACACGCATGGGGTTTAGAAGATAAAGGAGAATATCAAAAAGCAAGAAGGGAGCTGGAAAAAATGAAGCCCTGGAAAACCTTTGCGGAAGACGT
>JAESTK010000348.1 GCA_016763645.1 Flavobacteriales bacterium | reverse complement strand
GAAAAAAATTGTTACTTTTGGAAAAATCAATATAACCCGCCACTAAACAGACCCGCCCCAATGACTAAATGTTTAAAGAATCTAAGCAGCTTCGCGAAGAAAGGCAATTATTGATCGAGCAATCGCGGGCTATTGTAACTGATGCTGAAAAGGAATTCAGCGACAAAAAACGCGATAACAAAGAATTAAACGACGACGAAAATACACGTTTTGATTCGTTTCTTGATGACATCGAAAAAAAGAATACCGAGATTGAACGTGTTGAACGATCTGCAAAACTCACTAATATAGAACGTGAGAAAATTGAAGAAGAAGCCGACCGATCAGGAGATGACCCTGACAATCTCGAAGAAACCAAAAAAAGGACTACTGAAGCATTTGGTAATTACCTACGACTTGGTATGTCGAGCCTTGACAGGCAATTTCCTGAACAAGCAAAACTTCTTGAAGAAAGAGCGCAATCTCTGGGTACTGACTCAGAGGGTGGTTTTTTAGTTCCTGATGAATTTTCTGGAGAGATCGAAAAGGCTCTCAAGGCATTTGGTGGAATGCGGGACGTTGCAAGAATAATCACAACCGGAACCGGACAAAACCTGGACTGGCCTACTAATGACTCAACTGGAAATAAAGGGGAGTTTATTGCTGAAAATGCAGCCGTAGGAGAACAAGACGAAGTGATCGGTAATGTTCAACTTAGTTCCTTTATCGCTTCTTCTAAGAAAGTCAAAGTTTCAAGGGTATTAATGAATGATTCATTCTTTGATCTTGACGGCTTTTTGTCTGATGCTCTTGGGGAACGTATTGGTAGAGTTACAAACGAAGCCTATACAACAGGAAGCGGAGTAAGTAAACCTACAGGAGTTATTCATGGTGCAACCATCGGTATAACGTCTGCGAGTTCAACGGCAATCACTTTCGATGAGTTGAAAGATATTCAATTCGATCTTGATCCAGCATACAAGTCTAATGCAAGTTGGATGTTTAACAACTCCACGTTAAAGGCTATTTCCAAACTTAAAGATTCTGAAAACAGGTATCTATGGCAACCATCTACACAGGTAGGTGTACCTAGTTTGTTACTTGGAGATCCTTTTACGATCAATCAGGACATGGATTCAATCGCTGCTGGTAAACGTCCGCTTTTGTTTGGTGATTTCAAGAAGTATATCATACGTGATGTTCAAGGAATTATCCTATTGAGATTAAGCGAGCTATTTGCAGAGAAATTGCAAATGGGATTTATCGCTTTCTTACGAACTGAAGGTAAATTAATCGACGCGGGTACAGGCCCGATTAGAGTATTAAGGCAACCATCCACTTGATTTATCAAGTGGATAGGTAAGGGATTGTACGCCCTCCGGATTTTAACCTGGCGGGTTGGTCTGGAGGCGTACATGAACTACCTTAAATAACTTAAAAAACAAGACATGAAATACAAGTTAAAAATATCAATGGAAGGTCCAGAAACTAGCCTTAATGTTGGTGATGAAGTTGAATTAAACGACTGGCAAGCCAAAGCATACGCTGAAGCCGGATACATTGACATTGAGCCTAGTAAGATTGAAAAAATAGAAAAGCCAAAGAAAAGCCAAAGAAAGGCCGACCTAAGAAAATAAAGTAAGCATGAGTTATGAGCAAACCGTTGCCCCAACAGTTAATGCAATCAGCGATCAAGAAGCAAAAGACCATTTGCGGGTTGATATTACTGATGAGGACACGCTCATAGGCTTATATGTAGATGTAGCAGAGGACTACGCTGAACAAAAAACAAACATTCAGCATATTACAGCTACATGGAAACTCAGGCTAGATGAATTCCCTATAGGCTCTATTCCTATAATCTTTGAAAGGAACCCAGTTCAATCTATTGTTGATATTAAATACGTTGATATAGACGGAGTTACCCAAACATGGGCCAATAATCTATATGAGTTAGATTCTAATTCCAGACCCGGACGGTTACGCCCTATTGAAAGCGAAACATATCCATCTACTTTTGATCAGTTCGACGCTGTTACAATTCAATTTAAGGCCGGATACGGCGACGCTTCTTCAAGTGTTCCAGATGAACGCAAAGCAATGTTACTGTTAATGGTAGCTTATCTGTTTGACAACCGTAATCCAACACATACAATGCAAGGAGAAAGTTTGGCTGTAGCATGGCCTGACTCAGTAGAACGATTACTAGCATTAGGATCACTTAAAAACTTTTCATGAAAATATTAGTCTACATAGCGATTTGGAAAAGACCTGAAGTAACTAGAATCTGTTTTGAGGGTGTCAAGCGATTGATTAAAAACTCTAACCATCAGATAAACTGTTATTGTGTAGTATCAGAAGATTGGGCAGAAGTGATGTGTGAAGAGTTCGGATTTGAATATAAGAGGGTGAAGAATGAACCTCTAGGACACAAGATGAACCGGGGGCTTTATGGGGCCATGAAATACAAGTGGGATTATATAATGACTTTAGGATCTGATGATTTAATTTCTGACGAACTTCTAAAAATCTACGAACCCTATATGAATAAGGGAATAGGATTAATTGGAATTGATAAGGTTTACTTTGCTGATTTAAAGAATAAGAAAACCAAACTGGTAGATTATGATTTACAAATAGTAGGTGCAGGTAGGTTAATATCCAGAGAGGCTATAAAGGATACGGCTACGCGGGTCAGGGTTACAGTTCTACAGGGTTGTAGTACGATTATCAACTCTTATTATCTAGGTCAGATAACCTACATGCCACAAGCTGAAGTATACAGGCTAGGTGCTATTGTATCTCCTTCACAAGAGAAGAAATTCGAGTTATGGGATGGTGAGTTAATGTGTACGCTGGATAACAATTCGAATAACAGATTAATAATGAATCATGTATCTAACAAATGTATAGAGGTGGGTGAAGTTCCGCTTATTGTAGACATTAAAACAGATGAAAATTTGTGGGATTACGATTCTTTAGACGGAACAAACAAAGATTTTAATTTACTAAATGATTTCAGGGAACTTAGACAGGAGAGTGACGTTTCAGTCGAAAGCTGAAAGCGTTAACGCAGCTGGAGAACGTGCGTTAACATGGTCAACGGATTTCACTACCTGGGCTTTTAAGATGGAGTTAAAAGGTAAGGAGAAATTTGAAAGCAGTCAGCTAGTGGATAGGGCTGATATAATGATTAAGGTAAGATATAGAGAGAATATAGATGAGGAGGGAAGATTTTTTATTGATAGACGCGGGGTTAATGCCTTTTATGACATTTATTCCATAACGGAAATAGGTAGGCAAGAAGGATTACAGATATTCGGTAAGTTACTTAAGAGAACATAGTGGAAATTACATTTGAAATAAACAAAGCACAGGTTAAAGAGATTGACAATCTTTTAAAAACGCTACCTAAGACGTTACAGTCTAAGATTATGAGAAGTGCGCTTAAAAGTGCATCAAAACCTCTAAGGGATGAAATTAAAAAGAATATTCCTGATTTTGGTAACCTTAAACACTTCACCCTTTTAGACAAAAAAACACAGAAGAAGGTTGATAAAGAAGCTGATTCTGCAACATTAAAGAGATCAATAGGAGCAATAATACGAAGGGGTAAAAATGACAGACAATTATATGCAGTAGTTGGGCCTATTTTAGATCGGGGTGGTTTTTTTGGGAAGTGGATTGAGTTTGGAACACTGGCGAAAAGAACAAAACCCTTGGTTAAAGGACGTTCTAATAAAGCTCAGGCTGCTGCTGATAAAGGATTGGGATTAAAGAAGATGCCGTTCATGAGACCAGCAATTAAAAAGGCTGGCCCTTCCGTGATTAAAACATTAAGATTTTTAATCCTAAAAGGAATAGAAGAACAAACCGCTAAGAGTATAAAAAGAGGTAAGATATGAATATTGGTGATGCCATATTTGGAATACTAAACGCTGATAGTCCGGTGTCTGCTATAGTTTCTGATAGGATCTATCCACAAAGGATTAGCCAGAATGATAAGCTACCCGCTATTACATATTCTTATGTAGACAATCTACCTATAAATGACAAAGACGGGGTATCTAAATTAGATACTATAACTATTGACGTTGATATATGGGCAGATGGTGGAAGTGACACAGGCACAGGCAGCCCTTATAGGGATATGGTAGATTTAGCTAATAAGGTCCGTACCGCTTTAGATAGATTCTCAGGCACTAATTCAGGTGTGGTAATAGATTCGATTCGCTTTGATGGACAACAGGAATTATATGAAAATGAGATAAATGTATATCACACTTCACAACAATATACAATAAGAGAGAAAGTATGAAAATAGAAATTACAAAGGTTTGCGAGTTTTCACATAAAACCTGGAAGGTAGGAGAACGGGCAACGGTAGAATCAGGGTTAGGTACTTCTTTAGTAGATGAGGGAAAGGCCAAGAGTCAAGAGTATGTATCTACAAGAGAAATACATGCTGCTGCAATAAGCATTGAAAAGGCTCATGAGATACTAGAAGAACTACCACGAAAGTCTAAAGACATTATAAAAAGTATTAAAACGAT
>JAESTK010000007.1 GCA_016763645.1 Flavobacteriales bacterium | reverse complement strand
TTGTTACTAGAATCGATATGTAATATAGTTTTTTCATGAGCTTATCTTATTAGAGTTACTTCTCCAAATATTTTATGCTTCAATCCATTAATTGTTTCTGCTTCGAGGGTGTAAATGTAAACACCAATTGGCTGGTCAATTTCGATATATCTACCATTCCATCCTTCATCCTGACGTGTAGATTCGAAAATTATACCGCCCCATTCGTTGTATATTTTTAAGATAAGGGTTCCTTCTTTTATTGGGCCTCCTCTAACAAGTAGAAAGTCATTTTCTCCATCACCATTAGGGGTAAAAGCGGTTGGTAATACTGGTGGATAGATAATGTCTATTTCGGCTAGTTTAACAAGACTATCTGTGCATCCAAACTCATTTGTAACAATTTGTGTTACTTCCAAAACACCAGCCCCTTCGTAGGTGTGCGATGGATTTTGTTCTGTAGAAAGTGTTCCGTCACCGAAATTCCAATCCCATATTGTTGCGCCAAATGAAGAATCTATAACATCAAACTCTACTAAACGAATAATAAATTCTTCTAGGATGAACCCAGCAGTTGGATGAGGATTAACTGTTATCGATTGAGTAGAAGTATCTGAACAACCAGAACTTGTTTGAATAATCAGGTTAACATTATAAGTACCATCAGTAGCGTAGAAATAGTCATTGTCTTGGGTGTTACTTGTATTCGAATCTCCAAAATTCCAGTTCCAGCTAGTAATCGTGTCGTTTTCTACAACTGAGGCATCGGTAAAGTCAACACCTTCTACTAAACAAGTTTCTGTAAAGACGAAGTCGGCAGTTATGCTACGAATTACAATTTGATGTTGTACAGTATCGGTACACCCGCTGTCCGAAATGATAATTAATTGAACACTATATGTTCCGATAGAGTCGTATGTCATTGATGGATGTTGAACAATATCTGTAGTATTATTCCCGAAATCCCAGTCCCATGTTGCAATATTCCCGAAATTGATGGATGAAGTATCGGTAAAGTCCATATTGAGGTTATCACAGGCCGGACCGAAATCGAACGCAGCGGTTAATGCTGAATTAAATGTTGCGTACATCGTATCCATAATAATGGTGCAACCACCTGTTGAGGTAAGTATTATTTCAACGCCAATTGATTCATCTAAAGCAGTTGGTAAATATTGACCGGTTAAAATCGAGCTATCGGGACTGAAAGAACCATTTCCGTTTGTGGTTCCCCAATACCCCGTTGATGTTCCTCCAAATATTTGACCACTTAAATCAATTGCACTTCCATCGAAACACATGGTTTGATTTATACCTGCAATTACGTTTGGTATTTCTGTCCAAATCACATCAATGGTATCTACCTCTGCTAAACAAGTTCCATTATTTGTTGATGTTAAAATGAGTTGAACACTTCCATTAGTTGTATCTGCCGAACTTGGAACGTAAGTTGCATTTGCTGTTAGGAAGTCAGGAGAGAATGAACCCGTACCTGATGTACTCCAAATTCCTGTTGTGGTTGCTCCCGAAACGGATGATCCCATTATTACATCAGGTGTAATTAAGCAAACATTTTGGTCAGCTCCAGCGTCTACAATTGGTCCTGATTCGATAAATACAATTAATGTATCGGTTACTGGCAGACAGTCTTCGTTGTTAGTTGATGTAAGAACTAAAGTTACCTGAGTAGCATCAATATCAGCTTGACTTGGCTGATATGTTGCATTAAGGGTAGAGTCGTTAGGGGAGAAAGAACCAGAGCCTAATGTAGTCCATAGCCCAGTTGTTGTTACAATGTTAATGCTTCCATTTAATTGAACTAGAGAATTGTTAGCGCAAACCAATTCATCATTTCCAGCATCAACTTTTGGCGCAGGAGTAATTTCTATTTCTACGGAATCGGTAAAGTTGATACATGCATTGGTTGACGTTAAATAGATTTTAACAGTTCCTGCAGTAGTATCAGCATCACTAAAAATATAATTTACAAACAATGAAGTATCTGATGGAGTGAAGAACCCACTACCAGTTGATGTCCAAATACCAGAACTTGCACCACCAATAATTGAACCAGTTAACACAGCGGGAGCACTTGCACAAACAGAATCGTCAGCAGTTGCATTAACCAACGGAACGGTGGTTATCGTCATTATCATTGAGTCGGTTTCAGCAAAACAATTTCCATTGTTGGTAGATGTTAACACGAAAGTAGCTCCAAGATCTAAAGTGTCTTGAGGGCTCAATAAATAGGTGGCATTAAAATCTGTTGTGTTAGGGTTAAATGTTCCAGAACCTGTTGTAGTCCAAATACCAGTTGTTGCTCCTTGCGATACATTCCCAGCTAATACTAGGCTCATATCGCCAGCACATAGCACTTGATTAATACCAGCATCAACCAATGGGGCAGGGGTGATATTTACAAATAATGTATCGGTTATCGGACAAGAATTTGTTGCGGTAAGAACTAAGCTTATTGTACCCGCAGTATTATCGCCATTACTTGGCAAGTATGTGTTAGTTAGTAGTGTATCGTTCAGCACGAATGTTCCAGTTCCAGTACTTGTCCATACACCAGTTGTTGAGCCAATGGTAATGGAACCAACTAGAGGAATATCAGAGTTATTAGCACAAACAGTAGTATCTACTCCTGCATCAACTACAGGCAATGTGGTAATGATGGCGATTGATAGCGTATCATCTTCTGGAGTACATTCTCCATTGTTTGTTGAGGTGAGTACTATATCTACTGTTCCAGCAGTAATGTCCGCTGCACTTAACGTGTAGATTGGAGTGAGAGAATTAGCATCATCAAAACTTCCTGAACCTAAAGTCGTCCATGTACCAGTAGTTGTGGCTCCAGTGATTACTCCGGCAAGTTGAGCTTGAGGAACCGAAGCACACACTAATAAATCGCTACCAGCATCAACAACAGGAATTGGTGTAAATGTTAGAGTGGTTGTGCTAGAAACAGGGTTACAATCTATAAAACTTGGAGAGGTGAGTACGATGGTAACTTGTCCTAAACTTGTATCGAAATCACTCGGAATATAAGTAGGGTTGAGGATGGTATCGTTTGCTACAAATGTTCCTGTTCCACTTGTGCTCCACACGCCAGAAGTTAATCCTCCAGAGATGGTTCCGTTTAACGCCCAATTGGCATTATTAGCACAAAGCGTATCGGCAGGGCCCGGGTCTACAACTGGAGCTGGATGAATTGTGAAATCTAAGTCGGCAGTAACAGCAGAGCAAATCCCGTTTCCTGTTGAGGATAGGGTTAGAGTAACAAATCTATTTGTGGTATCGCTACTGCCTGCGGCATACAAGGTTGTAATGTCTGTGGGATTGTTGAATACACCATCACCCGAAGTACTCCATACACCACCTGTTGCGCCATTAACGGTTCCTGTAATTTGAACGGTTGCATTATTCGAACAGAAATCTGTATCAGGCGCAAATACGGTTACTTGAATCGTGTTTAACAAGAAGGTAATTTCCATAGTATCGGTAACGGAATTACATAATCCGTTGCCAGTAGATTCTAATACAAGTTGTACTGATCCGTTTGCTGTATCAGCACTTCCCGGAAAGTACTGCGTTACCAACATTGAATCATCAGCGAAGGAACCCGTTCCGAGAGTTGTCCAGTGTCCGCCTGTTGCACGAGTTGCGATTCCTGTTAAGTTGGCAGTTGGTATAGCCGCGCAAATTGTTTGGTCAGGACCAGCATTAATAAGCGGTATAGATTCAATGATTATAATTGACGTATCGCTTTCTGCGAAGCACAATCCATTGTTTGTTGAAGTTAACGCTATTGTTACTAACCCTGCAGTTGTATCGGCAAAGGAAGGTACATAAATGGCAGCTAAATCAGAATCATTAGGACTGAAAGAACCGGTACCGAGTGAAGTCCAAATTCCGGTTGAAGCACCTCCATTTACTGTTCCCGTTAATGGAATTGAAGGGTTGTTTGCACACCCTGTATATGCACCGTTAGCTTCGGGATTAGGAGCGGGAGTAAACACTATTTGCATGGTGTCTCTAACTGCCGCACAAATACCATTGTTTGTAGAAATTAATATTATTTGAACGGAATCCGCAAGAATATCGTTAGCGCTTGGTGTATAAACTGCTGTTAAATCGGAGTCGTTTGGCGCCATAATTCCAGTTCCGATAACAATCCATAGACCTGTAGTAGTGCCGTTGTTTACCGAGCCATTCATACCAACAACACCATTGTTAGAACAACCAACGGTATCAACACCAGCAAATGCTACAGGAGGTTGAATAAAGCTAATTTCAACAGAATCGATAACGGAATTACATGTGGCATTGCCCGTCGTTTCTAAATACAACCAAGCAGAACCATTAATTGTATCAGTTGTTGATGGGTCATAAGTTGTAAATAGCAATACATTATCTGCGAATGTTCCTGTTCCTGCGGTTGTCCATATACCGCCAGAGGCAATTGTTACAGAACCACCTAATGAAACTAGATCGTTATTCGAACAAACGGTTTGTGGTAATCCAGGGTTTGATTTGGGTGCGGCTGTAAAAGTTACGAGCAGTGTATCCGTTTCGGGATTACATTTTCCGTTATCTGTAGAGGTTAATACTAACTTAATAGAACCAGCAGCGGTATCAGCAGAACTAGGAATATATGTTCCTGTAAGTAGAGAATCATTTGGACTAAACGATCCGGAACCTAATGTAGTCCACTGACCTTTTGATGCACCACCACCAATTATTCCATTTAGTGTAACATTTGCATTGTTCGAGCAAACCACGATTGAATTTCCAGCTTCAACTACCGGAGCATCAGTAATTACTAACTCGAAGGTATCTCTAACGGCATTACACAAACCATTATTTGTTGTTGCTAGTATAATGTTGATAGTTCCCGCTAAGGTGTCTAAATCACTTGGAGTATAGATGGCTGCTAGGTCAGAATTGTTAGGGCTAAATGTACCTGTTCCGTTTGTTGACCAAATACCTGTTGTTGTTCCGTTAAACACCGCTCCATTTAATCCGTAAACACCATTGTTTGCGCAAACAACACTGTCTAACCCTGCATTTAATTTTGGAGGATCTATAATCGTGATAATTGTTGAATCTTTTACTTCGCCACAAACACCGTTGCCAGTTGAGGTTAATGTGATGATAACTGAACCAGCTAACGTATCAGCGTTACTTGCATTATATGCAGCAGTTAATTGAATTGGGTTTGTGAATGTTCCTGTTCCGAAAGTTGTGGCCCAAATACCTCCACCGGCACCAGAAACCGTTCCTGTTAAAATTCCAGTAGCGTTGTTTCCACAAATGTCGAAATCAACTCCAGCATTCACTAATATTGGAGGATTTATAGAAAGAACGAGACTATCTTGTATTGCGGGGCACACACCATTATTGGTTGATGTCAAGGTTAAGATTACATTTCCGTTTGCTGTATCGGTATTTGATGGTTGATAGAATGAATTGAGTACAGTTGGTGTGCTAAATGTGCCTGTACCAAAAGTAGTTGACCAAACGCCTGAGGTAGTAGTTAATCCATTCACTAAGCCAAATATTTCAGTTGAATCTTCATTCGCACACATCGATTTGTCTACTCCTGCATCAACAAATATTCCTGGAAGTATGGTAATTTTCATCGTATCTCTCCCTGTTGAACAGCTACCGTTTCCAAAGGTTGTTAATACGATTTCGACACTGCCATTTGTAGTATCTCCTGTATTTGGGAAATAGCTACTGTTCATATCGATTAATGAGCTAAAACTTCCATCTCCTAAAGTCGACCACGTTGCGCCAGTTGCTATAGTAAATGACCCAGAAATATTAACTTCAGGCATGTTTGCACAAATGGTTTGATCAGGACCGGCATCTGTAGCAATCGCATTAGTAATAGTTAATTCTAACGAATCGACTACAGGATTACAAACCCCTTGCGCGGTAGAACTAAAGACTAGGTAAACCGAACCAGCAGTAGTATCGGCATCAGAAGGCGTGTAAACAGAAGCCAGGGCAGTAGT
>JAESTK010000117.1 GCA_016763645.1 Flavobacteriales bacterium | reverse complement strand
TTGAGGATCAACAACAGAAGTTTGACTTTTAAACTGACGTGTCCGGCCCCCTATGGGGGCTATCCCAAAGCCACCTTCTAAGAAGGTGTGATTTTTACTTTACGGTATTCTTTATATACAAAGTTTACTTAGGAGTAAATATTACCTTGGATTCTTTAGGTAAAAACTCAATAGATAATGAGTGTTTCAAAACATCTGTACCAATAATCATATTTGTAACATCTGTTGTGTTTTTCATGAAGCCACAATTTATAATTCCAGTAATGAATACTGCGTCA
Source organism: Flavobacteriales bacterium (assembly GCA_016763645.1). Classification (GTDB taxonomy): domain Bacteria; phylum Bacteroidota; class Bacteroidia; order Flavobacteriales_G; family NORP312; genus NORP312. The sequence continues at coordinate 6,481 of JAESTK010000117.1, read as the reverse complement.
AATCCCAATTGACAACTTCCAAAAGTTGACTCACCTACAAATGATTTGTTTTCTGTGCTCCCAAACACGTCCAAGCCTAGTAAATCTATATATCTCTCTTCTATGCGACAACCAACAGCGCCTGTATCAATTAAGGCGTTAAGTATTATATGTTTTTCTGAGTCGGGATTAGATACTCTTATCTCTATTACAGCTCTTGACCATTTATCTAGTTTGTATTCGTGCTTTTTCATTCCGCCAATATACAATAGAGAATTTAGACTACCCCTTATGGGTAGTCCTGTAAAGCAGTAAGAAAATATATTAGTTTCTAAATCCATCTAATCAAGTTGCCCGTCCCACCCTACCAGTGCCTATAACGAATTTTATGTTAAATAGCCACAGACACATTCCATTCGTTTTAAAAACTGCGTATAATCTCTGCTTCTATCAAAGCCGATTATACTTGTTTACGGTTTGAGCTGCTGTCAGATTTGTAACGGACTAATAAAGATTTCTAGCGAAATATTCTGATTACTCCTACAAATCTGACAGCAGCTCAAACCTTTAAAACAAAAGGAATTACCCATCGCCCCGATTATGACTTTCTCTTACTACGTATCGAGAATAATTCGTAAAAAAAGAAACGAATTAACGTCATTTCACTCTTGCCGCCAACGCCTTTCGTTCTAATATCCTTTCAAAATCATTTTGAATCAATGCAAGAAAAAGTTAGCATTGTCGGATATTCTCACCCTAAGCTAAGTAACATAATATGCGTTATAGAACTAGGTCGCCAACGCACCGACTAGCCTACTTTGGAAAAATGGTTTATGTTTGGCGGATGAAAGAAGAAACAAGACCAGATAGATTTAGCAGGACTATAGATGAATTAGCTAAATACATGAAAACCGATAAAGGTGTGGATACACCGAATGTAATCCAAGCATCAGCTACGGTAACATTTCACGCGGTAACAAACGAAAGCATTAAAGGACACGTTTTTGATTATAAAAATCTCGAAGATTTTATTATTGACTTAAAAATAGTATATATAAATGGCGACCAATCTTATATAGAATCTACAGCCCAAAAAATTATTAAAGAGCTTGGGTACGATGAAAATTCAAATTTCAGCCTTGAGATGAAGTCTCCTTTTTGATTACAAAGTCTAAATGAAAATTTAACATTTCTTTCATCTTTACTAAAGTAGATTTATCTGCATTGCTGATAATTGATATTACTTCCGATAAATGTTTAATTTCTTCTTTGGTTAATTGATTGGTAAAGTCCCAAGATTTGGGATTAAACTGGAATTGTATTTCATCATTCCAATCGCTTGTGATTTCTGTTGCCATAATTCTTTAAGGTTTTTCTAAATATTCAACTATATTCCCTTTTGCTGTAAGTTCTAAATGGGATAAGGTTTTGAAAAAAGTCAGACTTTAAGATGCTTTCTATTTTTTTCATAACAATGTATAATATTAACGGAGATAAGGTTGGTATTTCAATGACTATGTGTCTGTTGTATCAGAGTTAACATCTGTTCCTCAACAAGTGATAATTGATCGTATAATTGAAGGTGGCTCTGATAAGAACCCCAAAACAAGCTTGTTTGTTGTGAGGTAGTCTTAGGCTCATCTATAATACTTCGATTCTCTATACTATCGCTATTACTGGATTCTATTTTCATATATTTCAATATTAGTAGTCTTCGTATAGATATGAATCGCCTACAAAACCGAATGGTGTCAGCAACATGGGCGTTGGTGATTGTAACTTCTTTTCTTTTGATTGTAGATTTATTAAGTGTTTTTCTTGGTTCTCGACCACTATTCTACTTTCATTTTTTTTGACTATAGTATTCGCTCTTGAAAGAAAATCAAGAGAACGCCACCAAGAAATAATATTATATAATCGACTTACCATCTAATCAAGTTGCCCTTCCAACGCTACCAGTGCCTATAACGAATTTTATGTTAAATAGCCATTCTCGCATATCATCCCCTTTTAAAAACTGCGTATAATCTCTGCTTTTATCAAAGCCGATTATACTTGTTTACGGTTTGAGATTTTAGGACTAAAAAAGGATCTTTTTTGAAAAAAAAAACGAGAAAATTACGCTCTCTATAATTTTACCACAGAAATCGTTTCTGTAGTGGATGGCGTAGTTAACGTCAAATAGTATAGCCCTTTAGCCAAATTGCCATACTGGGCGTTTGCTCCATCCCAATCAATATTGTGCTTACCTTTCGCCAACTCATTATCTATTAGCGTTTCAATCAATTGCCCTTGCACATTATACGCCACTAGTGAAACTACTTCGTTTTGCTTTAATTCAAATCTAATGTTAGTAGTACCATTATATGGATTCGGATAGACCTCAACTACGGGTTCACCCTTTTGAAGCTCACCAACTGATAATGGCGGACCAACAACCCTCACACTATCCATAACAACAGGATCAATCGGGGCATCACTACTATTGGTGGCTACTGCTCCGATGGTTTGAATAATATCGAAACCACCGGTTGTGATACCAAAAACTGGATGTTTAGATGTTAAAGGTGCTTTATCAAAATCTAAATAGGTATTATTAACTAAATTGATAAAAAACTGACATGTACCAGTGTTTGGCCCCGAATTGGCCATTGAAATAGTTGCCTGGATATTACTTAATGAACTATCGAACTCATCTTGAATAATTGGGGGTGTAGGTGAACCGTCTCCTCCTTGTATCATAAAATTATCAATAACTCGATGAAACGTAACACCATCATAGAACTGTTGATTTACTAGATCAATAAAATTAGTAGTAGTTATTGGCACAAGCGAATCATAAAGATCTATTCTAAATTCACCATAATTGGTATAAAAATCGACCTGTGTTTGAGCTTTTCCAGCAACAGCAGACAGAAAAAACGTAGCTATAAGTATATTTTTCATAGATGCATAATTGAGAAGCACCAAAACTATAACAAATGACTGGTTATAAGAAATCAAATAGTACGTTAACTTATTTGCGGTTTGAGCTACTGCAAGAAGCACATATCAGTTAGTTTTCGTAATTTTCCACCGTAATAATCTCTACCGTATGCAAGTTAAACTATTCGCCTCATTTATCCTTCTCTATTTCCTAACCACCATTACAAGTTTTGGTCAAGAGAAAAACGTGTATGTATTTAAAATAGCGGAGGAAATAGATCTCCCTGCCTGGCGTAAAACCAAAAAGGCAATTGAAGAAGCCCATAGCATTAACGCAGACCTAATTTTCCTTAAATTGAATACCTATGGTGGCAGTGTTCTCTATGCAGACTCTATTAGCGAAAAGATATTTAGAGCTAAAATTCCCGTTTATGTACTTATCGAAAACAATGCCGCATCGGCAGGGGCGTTTATTTCCCTTTCTTGCGATAGCATTTACATGCTTTCTGCCTCCACTATCGGAGCCGCAACGGTAGTAAACCAAGAAGGTGAAAAAATGGCAGAAAAGTACCAATCATACTTTCGTAAGAAAATACGTGCCAAAGCCGAAGCCAATGGGAGAAATCCACGTATCGCAGAAGCAATGGTGGATGAAACCATTGCCATTGAAGGGGTAACCGAAGAGGGAAAACTAATAACTTTTACCACCCTCGAAGCAATAGAACACGGCTTTTGCGAAGCCCAAGTCGAATCTATAGAAGAAGCACTTAAAAGAGCCGGAATTAACGATTATAAACTGTCATTTCAGCAATTAAACGAGATTGATTCTATCCTCGATTTACTAACTTCATCGGCCTTTAGTGGTATTCTAATAATGATAATTATGGGAGGTATCTATTTCGAGTTACAATCTCCTGGAATCGGGTTCCCTATACTCGCATCTTTTATTGCCGCCCTACTCTACTTTGCACCACATTATCTAGAAGGCTTAGCCGAGAATTGGGAAATACTATTATTCATTGGCGGAGTAATTCTACTGGTGCTTGAAGTATTTATAATCCCTGGATTCGGAGTGGCAGGAATCTTAGGAATCATTTTAATTCTTACTGGTTTAACACTCAGTCTTGTTGGTAATGTTGGTTTAGAATTTAGCCCAGTAAATGGCGATGAATTAGCCCAAGCGCTATTTACTGTCATTGTTTCCATGGTCCTGTCCATTTCACTATCCATCTATTTTGGCGTTAAAGTGCTAAACTCAAAACTGTTTGGCAACCTTATTTTAGAAGTATCACAAAACAAAGAAGATGGCTTTATTGCCGTAGATAGTAGCGAATTCGAACTAATTGGCAGAGAAGGAATCACCACTACCATTCTTCGACCAGTAGGTAAAGTTGAAATTGACGGAACTGTTTATGATGCCATGGCCGAAACGGGCTACATCGAAAAAGGAGAAAGAGTAACAGTTCAGAAGTTCGAAACAGCTCAACTTTTCGTAAGAAAAGTATAGTGTTATACAAACTCCCTAACTAATGCGATAAAATAAACGTCTCTAGTTTGACGTTATAAAGAGAGCACCCCTTCCTGACACACTTTATTCACTAAATTTCTAAGCTATGAAAACTAGACTCATCGCGCATCCTGCCATGGTAATTTTCTGTCTCTTGTCAATTCAAAAAACAGAGGTAAAAGCTCAAGTAATTAGTCCACCACAATTGGGCATAATTCCTACACCTCCTCCTGATAATTTGGTTGTCCCATATGTACACATACGAGAAGCCGATGTAATGTGGAGTAAAAAAGTGTGGAGAAGAATAGACCTACGGCAAAAAATGAATTACCCTTACTATTACCCCATCGACCCAATTGCAGATAGAAAAAGCTTATTCGAGGTAATCTGTATCGGTCTTTTCAATACAGGAACACTAACCGCTTACGACCCAGGTGCGCTTGGTAATAATGATGAATTTACACTTCCTTTATCTAGAGATGGCGCATTCAGTAAAATTATCACCTACGATAGTGTTGAAGTTTACATGATTGAAGAAGATGAAACCATTCGTGTGCCAGACACCATTAGGATAACTTCAGCAGATGTTGTTATGTATGAAATAAAAGAAGAATGGTTCTTCGACAAACAACGCTCAGTTATGGATGTTCGAATTATCGGTATCTGCCCTATGATTGAGAAAAAAGATGATGAAACAGGTGAAGTTCGTGGGTTAGTGCCTTTATTCTGGATTTACTTTCCCGCTCTTCGATACGAACTCGTCAATTACCAAGCGTTCAACAGGTACAATGGCGTTAGACTTACCTACGAGGATATGTTTCAAAAGCGAATGTTCTCAAGCTACATCATCAAAGAAGGTAACGTTTATGATCGTTTTATAAACGAATATACCGTTGGTCTTGATGCGTTGCTAGAGGCCGAAAGAATTAAAAACGAAATATTCTTTTATGAGCACGACCTTTGGTATTATTAGAGCTTTTCTACATTTGCCCAAATGGAAAATAACAACCTCTTCCCTCTTTTTTACCTTGGTAATATCGAATATTACGCTGAAATAGCGAAGCACAAAGCAATTGTTTTCGAACAACACGAACACTTTCCAAAGCAAACATACCGCTCTCGCTGTGAAATTTTAGGCCCTAATGGAAAATTAAAATTAGTACTCCCCCTAGCAAAACCTAACAGCAGGCAAGTTGTTAAAAGTGTTCAGCTCTCGACTACCGATAATTGGCAGAAAATTCATTGGAAATCATTAGAGTCTGCGTATCGTTCTTCGCCTTATTTCGAATATTACGAACATGAATTTTATCCATTTTTTCATACCCAACAACATTCGCTCTTCAGTTTTAACCTCGAATTACATCAACTAATTCTACAGTTACTACAAATCGACATCGATTATACCTTGTCTACAAAATATAAGCCTACCCTAGGCAAAGATTACCGTACCTTTTTTAACTCGAAGAAAGAATCAGCAAATACCAAGTTAAAAGAAAACACTTACATCCAGGTATTTAACGACAGAATGGAATTTCAACCCAATATAAGTGTTGTCGATTTACTCTTTAACGAGGGACCTAATTCTTTGACTTATTTGAGAGACATTACATAAATTACCTTTCCTACATTTTTATAACTTAGCCCAAATTTGATTTTATGGCCTGTTACGAATTTAAAGGGTTTAAACCCGTAGTTCATCCAAGTTCATTTATTCACCCGCAAGCTTGTGTTACGGGCAATGTTACCATTGGAAAAAATGTCTATATCGGACCTAGTGCTGCTATTCGTGGAGATTGGGGAGAGATAATTATTGAAGATGGTTGCAACGTGCAAGAAAACTGCACGATACACATGTTTCCTGGCACTACAGTGCTTTTAAAAGAAGGTGCGCACATTGGTCATGGTGCCATTATTCACGGAGGAACAATTGGCAGGAACGTGTTGATTGGCATGAACGCAGTGATAATGGACAATGTATCTATTGGAGATGACTCTATTGTTGGCGCATTGAGTTTTGTTCCTGCCGACACCATTATTGCTCAGCGAAAAGTTGTAGCTGGAAATCCAGCT
>JAESTK010000023.1 GCA_016763645.1 Flavobacteriales bacterium | reverse complement strand
GAACTAATATAATAGAGAATTATATCAAAAGTAAGTTCATCTTCAGGCACAAAATTGTCAAGCCAGTCTAACACCTCAGCATAAAATTTCTTAGCGTTTTCTGGAAACGATTTACCTTTTATAGTAAATACACCATCAGCTGGATTAAAAACAATCTCTGGGGTATTTTTTCCTTCTGCTAAGATTAAACTACTCATCCTCCTTTTTTAACTGTAAATCACAAAACATTTCAAACTTCGAATACTCGTCATTCAGTGACTCGAATGTGCAACTTAACTTACTTTTTGCTTTCATTGCTACGGTAATAAATCCAAGCCCAGCTCCACCTTTACTAGATCGCTGACCGTCAGTTAACGTATCCATATAGAATTCTTTTAACCCAGCTCGGTCAAGTGAATTGATTCGATTAATTCTTGTTTGAACCTTTCCGATTACGTCTTTGTGAATTATATTGGCAGTCATGATGCGAAATATCTCATCATCTTTAACTATAAAATAAAATGAAGCTTGTTTTCCTTCCGTATCCAGCGATCCGTGTAATCGAATGTTTTGGAGAGCTTCAATTATCAAACTGAAAATTCTCTTGACAACACCTTTCTTGGCTCCTTTTTCAGGCAAAACCGTTTCTAATTCATAAGCAAAACCCTCAACATCTTCATGTGACCAAGGACCTTTATTTGCTTGAACAACCTCAAAGCCTTCATTAGAAAATTGCTTCTCTAATTCTTCGAATCTACTATTAAAACTATTAACCAAAATCTTTTTCAATAATTTTCCAACTACAATTATAAGTAAATCATTTTTTTAAGGAAAGTTTATTCGCTAACTTCTTCAAATTAATTTTAGGATTAAAATAATTCAACTATTGTAAGTTACTAACTCTTTTAGATAACCTGACATTTTTGTATCTTGCAGACTTATCTATTATAATTTAATTTTCTATTTGGCACTTTTCATAAACTTTACACGTGTATAAGCTTATACACGGTAACATTTTATTTTTTTTTGACATGAAAAAAGCAATTCTAACAATTCTGGTAAACATCGTCACAATTTCTTTAATGGCACAATATTGTCAGTCAAACGCGGTTGATTGTGATGATAGTAAATGCAATAATGTCCAGTTAATAGGCACTTCTCAAGACATTAACAACAATACAGTAGCAAACGGATGTGAAACTTACTCTGATCATACCTCTTTAACTCCTGCTGATTTAACCGTAGGGCAATCTTATACTATAAACATTACTCAAGGTACCTGCAACGGTGATTACGACAGACTTTGTAATGCCTGGATCGATTATAACAATGATGGCGATTTTACTGACGCGGGCGAGGCACTAAGCTCAGGTAACTCCAGTTCCCCTGACCCTAATTATGTTCACTCATTTAGCTTTACTATTCCTTCTGGAGCAGCTACTGGCACTACCCGCCTGAGGGTTATTGTATTAGAAGGGGGACAAGCAAACGACCCTTGCGCTATCTATAATTGGGGCGAAACAGAAGATTACAATGTAGAAATTCTTCCAAACAATATTCCCCCAACTGCTAATTTTGAGGCAAATACCACCTCAACATGTAGTGGCTTAATTGTATTTAGTGATTTATCAACCAATACTCCCACTTCATGGGATTGGGATTTTGGAGATGGAAGTGGCAGCACACAGCAAAATCCAACTTATACGTACACTGCTGATGGAGTTTATTCTGTGCAATTAATCGTGACAAACCAATACGGAGTAGACTCTGTAACATTTACAAACTACATAACTGTAAACACAAGTGGTAGCCTACCGATAACGGCTAGTTGTTACCCACAAACACTTAGCCCTTCAGCTGGTTTTGGAATTAGTAATGTAACTTTTTCTTCCATCAATAATGATTCTGGAGATGGCACCAATGGTTACGAAGATTTTACATGCAATTCGGCAACTGTAATAAGCGGAGTGAACTACCCTATTTCGGTTACAACCGACACTCCTCAACCACATAATGTTCGTGCTTGGATTGATTTTAATAACGATGGTAGTTTTAGTAATTCATCTGAATTAATTTTATCGAAAGATGTCTCGCTATTGAGCCAAGATACCGTATTTATACCTGCTGCTGTTGTTCTCAACACTCCTTTGCGAATGCGCGTTATGGCAGATTGGTATTTTCAAGCGACACCAGATGGCTGTAGCGATGTAGAAAATGGACAAGCCGAAGATTATACTATAATTATAGAAGAAAACACAAACCCTCCCGAAGCTGAATTTGGCACTGATATTACCTTGTCTTGTAATGGTGATGTTGTTTTTACAGACCAATCTACTAACATTCCGACTTCTTGGGAGTGGATTTTTGGAGATGGAACAACAACTGCACAACAAAATCCTACTCATCATTTCGATACGTCTGGAACTTATTCAGTAACTCTTGTTGTTACCAACGATTACGGTACTGATACTATTACATACTCTAATTTAATCGAAATTAATTATGAAGGCATGGTAAATCCTCCAAACTGCACTCCGGTTACAACATCTTACTGTTGTGGATATGGGATCTACAGAGTTAACTTTATTGGCATAAATAACAGTACAGAAGGCGGCATTGACGGCTATCAAGATTACACCTGCTCCGAAAGCACTTCTGCCGACAAAGGTGGGTGCTACGTTCTTGAAATTAACACAGGTACCCAAAATGCTGAAGACCTCAAAGTTTGGATTGATTTCAACAACGATTCAAACTTTGATGACGCTACAGAATTGGTTTTAGAATCGTATAACCAGTACACACATTCAGGTATTGTAATCATACCATCTTCAGGTATTGTTACAGATACGCCTTTGGTAATGCGCGTAATGTCGGAATTGATAGGCAACACGATAGAATCATGTACCAACTTACAGTCTGGTCAAACGGAAGATTATGCTGTAACCATTAAGTCTGCCACTCCGGTTCCAACCGTCTTTTTTAGTGCCGATGTAACTAGCTCTTGCGATGGTATCATCAATTTTACTGATGAATCATGCGGTGGTGGAACCTCTTGGTTGTGGAATTTTGGTGACGGAGACACAAGTACAGACCAAAACCCGACACATACGTACACAGATCCTGGTACTTATAATATTTCTTTACTAGTTAGTAACACCAATGGTAGCAATTCAGATACCATTTATCAATACATTGAGGTTATAAGTTTATTTGGAGAACCAACCACTATAAATTGTACTCCGGAAACGAATAACCCTTTTGATGACATAGGTATTCGTCATGTTATTTTTAACACAATTAACAAATGGTCGCAACCAGGCGTTGACAGCTATCAAGATTACAGCTGTACTGAACAAACAGTTGTTGACCCAGGGTCAACTTATTCAATTTACGTAACAACAAGCATCACCTATGAAGAAGATGTGTATGTCTGGATAGATTTCAACAACAACGGTATTTTCGCTACTTCTGAGCAAGTTTTCACCTCACAATTTTGGCTAGAAAACCATTCAGGTAGCATTACGATACCTACAAGCGGCATAACTTATGGAACTTCGTTGCGGATGAGGGTTTGGTCGGATTTTTCGCAAGGATTTAGTGATCCTTGTATGAGTCCAGAATATGGGCAGGTAGAAGATTACGCTATAATTATACAAGACCCAAGTTCTCCGCCAATCGCAAACTTTACAGTTGACTCTACACTACTGTGCATGGGTACTGTTCAATTTACGAATCAATCATCTAATTCTGCTACTGGTTTTACATGGTTTTTTGGCGATGGAGGCACTTCAACACTTCAAAATCCTAGCTACACCTATACTGCTACTGGAACTTATGATGTTATACTCATTGCAAGTAATAGTAACGGTAACGACACAATAACATTTACAAACTATATAGAATACATAAGCGATTGTGATGGTGTTGGAATCGAAGAAAATTCGATTGAAAATAGCTTTACCATTTTTCCTAACCCAACAACTGGCAACTTTAACATAGAATTCAATAATCTAAACGCTGATGAATACTCCTTAAGGATTGTTAATGTTGTTGGACAACTGGTTAACTTCAGTTTACACACTCAAAACGACCGTTCAATAAATATTGATATCAGCAATCAAAAATCAGGTGTATATTTCATTCAAATTACGCATGATACCGAAACCTATACCAAACACATACTTCTTAAGCAATAGCAGAGATGAGTATTTTTAAACCGCTATTAGCACTAGTTGTTGCTACTTTTTTTGCAGCATCTGGGTGGGCAACCCACATTATGGGGGGTGATATTTCATACGTTTACGGAGGTTTAGATCCCGTTAGTGGGTTGTACGAGTACGATATCACATTTACCATTTTTGGCGACTGTGAATCTAATTGGCCTGACCCAATGCCTAGTATCCGATTTGGCATCTATATGGAGGGAGACATCGTCACTAATGATAAACTATTTATAGAAGATTACTCTGTACCACTAAATTCATCTTCGTTTTTCTCACCAGCCTTACCTCCTGGATGCACCATGAATACCGACATTTGCGCTTGGGAAGCCGAATATGTTCAAAAAGTTTTTTTACCCAAGGAAATTAACGGAAAGTTTGCAGGTGGTTACCATATCTATTATGATGTTTGTTGTAGAAATGGGGGGATTATAAATGTTGAAAATCCTGGGGCAACTGGCAGCGCATTTTATGCCTTTATCCCTAATCCCTTGTTAGAAAATAGTTCTCCTATTTTTTCCGACACGCCACTACCTTTTTTATGCGTTGGAGATACTACTCCCTTGTTAAATACGGCTTTTGACCCAGATGGTGATCTTTTAGTATTCTCTTTTGAAGAGCCATATAGGGGGTATTCCTCTACCACTGACCCACAGCCTTTCTACTCTGGTCAATTTGCTAACGTAAATTTAAACCCGGAATTAATATGGTCTATTCCTGAAATAACATGGGAAAGTGGTTATAGTGCGACACAACCCTTCGGAGCAACTGGCTATTCTTTTATTAATGGTTTTACCGGCTATTCTGAATATATGTCGCCTCTCGAAGGTCCATTTGTAGTAGCTGTCGAAATCAAAGAATTCCGAAACAATAACTTAATTGGCATTACAAGGCGAGATATGCAGTTTCAAGTGGTTACCTGTCAAGCCAACCCTATTCCAGCATTAACTAACAGTGCTACTATTGGAGATACTCTAGGTAGTGGCACAACAAACTACATTATAGAAGAGGGAGACACCTTATGTTTCGATGTCATTTTTAATGATTCCAATGGAGGTGATTTAACATTAACTTCAAATGGAATTATTTTCGATGCTTCTCAAACTTCACCTGAAGCAACAATTAACACTCCACAAACTGGCACAGGAAGTGTAGAGGCTACTTTTTGTTGGGAAACTGGTTGCGATCAAGGTAGGGCTCAGCCTTATCTTTTTACTGTAAATGCCAAAGACGATGGCTGCTTACCACAAACTGGAGCTGAAGCCTATGCTATACTAATAAGCGAATTTATTGGCCCTACCTCTATTGACGGACCTATTAATGTTTGTTCGGGTTCTCTGGGCATTACTTATTCTGTTACTAATACAACTGACGCTATCTATTCGTGGTTAGTAAATGGCGGAACAGTTGCGTCTGGACAAGGAACAAATAGTATAACAGTAGATTGGAGTCAAGGTACATTGGGTGAGGTGTCCGTATCTCCTACAAGTAAAAATGGGTGCCCTTCAGACCCAATTAACCTTCTTGTAAACATAATCGATATTGTTATTGATGCCGGTAGAGACACTTCAATTTGTGTTGGCGATACGGTTACAATTGGTGGCAACCCAACGGCAACAGGAGGCTATACTTTAATATGGAGCCCTTCCTCAAGTTTGGATAATTCAGGGGCGTATAACCCAAACGCATTCCCAACATCTGACACACTATATATTTTAACCGTTACCGATGGTGCGGGGTGCTATATATATGATAATGTCAATGTTACTGTTTTTATTATTCCTATTACGATAACAGATAATATATCAATTTGTGAGGGCGATACCATTCAATTAAATGCCGCAGGAGGCACTACTTATTTATGGAGTCCCGATGCTGACATTGACGATATAGACATTGCAAACCCTATTGTTTTCCCAACCGCAGACACCCCGTACAATGTAACCGTATCGGATGTAAATGGCTGTCAAAATACCGATTCTGTGCTTATTTCTATTTTTTCAGAACCTATTGGCGATGCCGGAACAAATGTATGGATTTGTCCTGGAGATAGTGCTCAACTTAACGCATCTGGTGGAACAAATTACCAATGGAGCCCTCCGCTCGGTTTAAACTCAACAACAATTCCCAACCCAAAAGCAAACCCTGGAATTGATACCAAATATATAGTTACCATAACAGACGGCAACAATTGCTCAGTGCAAGATTCAGTTTGGGTGTACAGTGCTAATTTTGTGCCCACCGATGCTGGAGATAGTACCACCGTTTGCCCTGAAGACTCTGTAATGCTTGGCGGAAGTCTCACTGCACCAAATGGCTCAACTTTTCTGTGGACACCGTCTACAGGACTAAATTCAACCACTATTGCCAACCCGATGGCCTTAGTTGTTACGCCCACTATGTATTATGTCTATACAACTAATGATACGTGTACTGGTATTGATAGTATTTTTATCGATTTACATACTTCTCCAATAATTGATGCTGGAAGCGATGTGCAAATTTGTATTGGTGACACAACTCAATTAACTGCAACAGGCGGGCTAAATTATGTTTGGACTCCAAACGACAGTTTAAGTGATGATTCTATTGCAAATCCTTTTGCTTACCCCATTGATACAACTAAATACTACGTAACCGGTGAAGATGCCAACAGTTGCACCAGCATTGATTCGGTAACCGTTATCATAAACCCACTGCCTAATGCATCCGCAGGGGTTAATGTTCAAATATGTTTTAGTGATACTACAACATTAGTTGCTACAGGTGGAGATTCATATATATGGACTCCGACAGATAGTTTAGCAACCCCATCAAACAGCAGTACCTTGGCGTGGCCAACCGACACCACTACTTATTTTGTTGAAGTCACAGATAGTAATTTTTGTGTAAATGTTGATTCTGTTACTATTATTGTTAATTCAATACCCGTTGTTGATGCAGGTCTAAACCGTCAAATATGTATTGGTGATACAACCTTATTAGAAGCTTTAGGTGGCACTAATTACACTTGGACTCCAACAGATAGTTTAGCAGCTCCAAATAGCAGTTCTTCCTTAGCATGGCCAACTGATACTACAACGTATTTTGTTCAAATTACTGATATAAACGGATGTATAAATACCGATTCTGTTATTATAACGGTAAACCCATTACCTATTGTTGATACAGGTTTAGACAGGCAAATTTGCATTGG
>JAESTK010000116.1 GCA_016763645.1 Flavobacteriales bacterium | reverse complement strand
TACCCAACAACGTGGTGAAACTAATCATCTACTGATACGATTGTAATTTCCGATGGAGCAACACCTGCTTTTACTTTTAGTAGCGATTCGGTGCTGATTTGTAGAGATTCAGTAACAGCAATATCTGTTAACGGAAGTGATGATTACGTTTGGTCAACTGGAGACACAACTAATTCTATACAAGTTAACAACTCGGGCTGGTATTCAATAACGGCATCAAATAATTGTAAAACACTTATCGATAGTATTTTTGTTGATTTTCAGAACTACCCCGATTCAATTGCTTACACCGTAATAGAAATTTGCGAAACAGGTGAAGTTGTTTTAATCGCAGGAAATGAGAGTTACACCTATTTGTGGTCAACAGGCGAATCAAATCAGGAAGTAACCGTTTACGATATAGGATTGTATCAAGTAACCATTACTAATTTTGGATGTGAGCTTGAGCAACAAATAGAGGTAGTGTTGTGTGACGTGGAACTTTTTATTCCGAATTTAATAACTCCTAATGGTGATGGAAAAAATGACACTTGGATTATCGATAACCTGTGGTTTACGCAGATTACACCATTACAATATTTAACCGAAACGGTAATTTGATTTTCGAGTCGAATAACTATCAAAGTGACTGGAATGGAACCTATCAAGGAAAAAAACTTCCTGCAACCAGTTATTATTACGTGTTAGAAATTCCTTCTATTGATAAAGTTTACAAAGGTGCTCTTTCAATAATTTATGACGACTAATGAAGAAATTAGTAGTTATATTATTTTGTGTTCCAGTATTTGTTTTTGCTCAGCAACTACCTACACAAAGTCTGTACCAGTACGACATAAGTCTTATTAATCCAGGCTATTCCGTATCTGTTAAAGCTGCTCAGATTAACATTCATCACCGCAGCCAGTGGGTCGGTTTTAACGAGGCACCCAATACTCAAACGCTAACATTTGTAAAAAGAATCGATGATAAAAAATTCGGTTATGGAATGTATGTATTTAACGATAGATATGGTCCGTTTCAGAGAGTCGGGTTTAATATTTCTGGAAGTTACGACCTCCAAATAACTGATGAAATTAAAGTCGGTTTAGGCTTATCCGCTGCTTTACAACAATTCAATGTAAATAAGGATAAAATAGAGTTGTATCATTCTGACGATGATGTAGTTAACAATTCAGTTAGTGGTTCGGTTTGGTCGCCCGATTTTGCTTTTGGTGCGTATGCCTATCATAATAAGTTTTATGTTGGTTTTTCCATTTTACATTTGGTAACAAATGATGTCAAACCGTATAGAAATCAGTTGAATAATGGCTACCTAGATGGGAATTTAAAAAACGTCCGTCATTTTTATTTAATAGGAGGTTATAATTGGGAATTGAATGAAAATATTACGATAATTCCCAATGTATTTTGGGATTACGCAAAAATAATCCTTTTCATATACAAGGAGGAATTACGGGTAAATACAAGGGGTTTTTGGATGTAGGACTTGCATATAGTTATAAAGATGCGTTAGTTTTACTCACTAAAATTGATTTTCTGAAAGATTGGACAATAGGATATTCTTACGATTGGTCAATCGCTCAATTGAGCAAGTATAACGGTGGATCTCACGAAATAATGATTGGATATACTTTCAAAGAAAGGAAAAAAACGGAACAAGTAAAAGCTAAGTTTGAGTAATTCTTTTATTCAGAATACAAAAGTGGTAGTATTAACTTTAACACTTTCGAATTATACTTTCTCAACCTAAAATAAGGTGTTTGAATAGCCCCAAACCCTCTAAAAAAACGTTCCACAGATTCTATCATACTGCCTTTAAAGTCGAAAACATGATTCCGATTTGCCGCATCTTTTATAGCATGCCACATTAATAAAGAATGCGCACCACTTGTTCTATATTCTGGGTCACTGCCTCCTGCTAAATAGTATGTAGTATTGTTGTCCCAAACGATGTACACTGAGCCATGAACGTTTCCTTCTCCATCTTTCGCTACATAAATCGTTTTGCATTGTTTCTCTGTACAAATTGCATCAACTTTTTTAAAAAGTTCTGCTGAGTATGGGTTTTTTATTTTTTGTCTGTCGAATGTTTTTTGATTGATTTTGTAGAATAAATCGACATCTTCTGTCGTGGAAATTGTAAGTTGTTTTTCAGCTTTTTTTATTTCACGTCTAGTACTGTCTTTAAAGTTTTCCCAAACAGACGTTATATTAGAACCGTTATCAATTATGTAGGTGTATTTTGATGTTTCTGAGTACCCTTTCCATTTAAAAGCCAGCCAATTAGTTAGCTTTTCAGAAAGTATTAGTTCAGTGTAGTCAGTAGAAGAAATATTCTCAATTATTCCAGTTATATTTTCCCTTTCAAACCCTATTTTTGATAAATATTTTTGCCTTTCTGGGTAGTTCAGAATTAGCTCGGTATATTGTGTCAATTGAGGAGGAAGGATAACCGTGTAAATTCCTTTTTTTTGATGTGGTAAGGTAGCGCTGCTATTATTTTATTTTGCTTCTCAACTAACGCAACATCCCACGAATTTCCACAAACGGCATTCCACCACCAAGGCTGATTAAATATAGGAACGGGAGATTGTTCACAATAAACTTGGTATTTTTGTTTGTTGGTCATTCTCGATTAGTGAAAAATTTGAACAATTTCAGAATAACAGAATTTGTTTTAGTGATTTTGTGGTAGGTAACTTGTTCGGCATTAAAGGCTCTAACAAATCGTTCAATTGGTTCAATCATACTACCTTCGAAATCAAATGATTTAACTTTTTTAGAAGAGTCCTTTATTGCATTCCATAACACAAGTGAAACGCCACCGCTATTTCTGAATTCGGTATTGGCACCGCTCATTAGATAATAGGCGCAGCTTGAATCCCATATAATATATGCAGATGCATGAATATTTCCTTCGGTGTCCTTTGCAAAATAAATACTTCTACAATTTCGCTTTTTGCATGCATCGTCAATTCTTTTGACTAATTCGAATGAGTATGGAATTGGTATGTTTTGACGCTTAAAGATTGCAATATTTAATTTGTAAAAAGCGTTGATGTCATCCGTAATTTCAATTGTAAGTTTTTTTTCAGCTTTGCGAATTTCATTTCTTGTTTTGTCTCTGAAATTATTGAAAATAAGTTCTGGATTTGCAATGTCTTTAAGAATATAGGTGTACCTAGTAGTTTGTTTAAACCCCTTCCAATAAAACGGTAACCAATTTGTAAATGTATTGAAAAACCTTAAAGTGAGATTGTCGAACTTAGGAAGTTCCGAAATGAAATATTCACAAACCTTCTTATCAATCCCTAATTTAGAAGCGTATTTTGCATCTGTTGGGTAAATTATTATCGGACCTAATCCAGAAGTAAGAGGAGGCATTTTTATAAGGCTAAAGATAATTTTTTTTGATTCAATGTAAGGCATACAACCAATTATGTCGTTATTCTTTTTGTATATGCAGACATTCCATTTATCTTTAGAAACAGCATCAAGCCACCAATCGTTAAAAAAAATGGGAAGGTTATTTTCTTTACAAAAACTTCTATATTCTTTGATGTTATTTATCCTTTTGTCTTCCAATTCAATTTAGATATTTCTTGCCTTAGATTACTGATGGTGTCAGAGTCTAGTTTTATATGATTATTTAGTCGTAAATCGATTTTT
This sequence comes from Flavobacteriales bacterium, assembly GCA_016763645.1. Taxonomy (GTDB): domain Bacteria; phylum Bacteroidota; class Bacteroidia; order Flavobacteriales_G; family NORP312; genus NORP312. The sequence continues at coordinate 24,097 of JAESTK010000116.1, read as the reverse complement.
TTTATCCTAGAATGTTCACTTGGTTTCTTATCTATGAACGTTCCAATGACGTTTATAGCATCATCGCTACGAGTACACAACTCTTCATAATCTATGCTTAGCCAGTTATAAGTAGTAAATAATTTTTTGTCAGCTTCAATGGCCTTCTCAATTTCGAAAACTTGATGGACAACTTGTTGTGATGGAGATAATTTAACTAGCTCGTTGATGTTTTTAGGCTTTACAGAGAGCCATTTACTTATGTCGTTGTACTGCGTCATTCTGGCTTGAAGGATAGATTGGGTATTAAATAAAGGATTTCTTTTAAGATGAATTATTTTTGCATTTGGCCATAGTTTGTTAATTGTCTTTAATCGTAATGACATTTGAGTGTTTTTAAAAACAATACTTTTTTGTTCTTGAAGCATCATGTTATTGATGGTTGGTGCCATTTCTTTAGATTGTAAATTCATATTTTCTTGTCCTTCCAAAAACCACTGGTTCCAAAATTTCCCACATTCGCTCGGGCCTCTCCAACTGTACATATATGTTCTTCCCAAATCAGATTTAAAAATATTGTGGGGCTTGTTCTTAAATAAAAAACGACTCACTTTGAGACCAACTAGAGGATATCTATACAAACAATGCACAATATTGTCGATGTACGATATATCGAAATTGTTAGTTATTAATTGGTAAAGTATGGTTGTGCCAGAACGTGGCGCTCCAATTATAAAGATTGGACTGTAGCCTTCAGTATTCTGTTGACATTGTGCCTTTTTCATTAAGGTTCCTTCAAAATATCGTAAAGCCCAACCGAGTAGAGATGAAATTAAAACGGCCGCTAGGTCTGTTAAATCAATTCTTTGAAGTTTTTTAAGCTTTATATTCAACATCTATATGATCTCTACAGCGTTTGTAATTTTATTACGCGAAAGTAAACTAGAATCTCCATTTTTTATTTCTCGTAACCATTTCATTGTCAATTTTTTCCTGTCATCAAATGTTTTTTGAGGAAGTTGTTTTTTGCTCTTTGGGAGAATACTACTTAGGCTTTCGTATCCCAAAAGTTTAATAGCATTTTTAAAACTTAATTCATCTATGCTATATTTTTGAGCATAGCTAGAACTTACTTTTAGGTTTTGGATGACGCTGAATCGCCCTTTGACGTTTTCGTTGATTTCTTTTTCGTTTGCATTGATTACTTCGTTTCGATTCGCTGGTGCTTCCCAAGTATTTAATCCTGTTGATGAATTTTTTCGATATTCATTCGATTGATAGTTTTTTTCGATTTGTGAAGCCTTAACTTTATTACCTGAAATTTCAAAAATCAGCTGACTTGCGGTTTCGAAAGGTCGTTCGATTAATTCTTCATATTTAATAATCTTCACTCGCGGATTATTTATATACTTACTAATATGAGCTGCCGTTATCAACCAAGTACAAAGGGCTAAATAATTTCCCCAACCTCGATTTAGTAGAGAATTATAAACATATAAGGGGTTCCGTACTATATAAATAAAATAGCCAGTATCTGCATTAGTTAAAAATTCGTTGATGACATTTACGTTTTGAGGAGTTTTTTCGAACACAATTCCACTTTGATTCTTGTTCCGATAAGTTAAAAAATGGTCAGAAAATTGATTGAAGAATGATGTTAAAGAATCTGAGTTTTTAACCATTTTAAAAAGTTGTTCTTTGTCCAGATTGTAGTGTTGTAATCGATTGTAATTTGGGTAAACCCCAGTAGATTTTAATGTAGAAATAGCACTCGTTTTGGATGGGTTCTTTTTGAATTCACCGAAATCGTAGAGTAACTTATTACAAAAGAACTCCAGTTCTGGACCACAAGCAGAATGTTCAGTGCTATCTAACAAATCGGCAAGCAAAGTACTTCCAGAACTTGGGGCGTTTCCTATTAAACAAAATTGAGACATCATCGCCAAAAGTAACGAAAGGTATTATATCTTCGCTTCGATGAGTGGAATTGGTGGGATAATTTCGTTAAAAGAGAAAAGTAATGAGGTGGTCGCATCTATTCAAAAAATGGAGCAAAAGCTGAAAGAACACGGTGCGGACGATGCTGGATTTCTTATCGGCAACGCAAATCAAATAGATGTTTATACTGCTAATGACTCTTCAGGTGCTTACAAAACTATTTCTCAGACTAAAGGTTCTGTTAATGAACTCGAAAATCAACCTGTAGATTTTGCGTATTGCCACCGGTTATCGTCTTTGCACAAGGACCTGAAATTAGATTTGCAACCTGCCCATAACCGCGAAAAAACTGTATGGGTGGTGTTAGATGGAGAAGTTTATAATCGCGAAGATTTATACCAATTTGTATCATTACCTACACATAATGACGCTGAACTGATAGCTGAGTTATACACAGTAAAAGGGAAAGAATTTGTTACACTTTTGAATGGCGATTTTTCTTTTTCGCTTTATGATGCAACTCTCAAAAAACATTTTTTGGCAAGAGACAGGGGGGGAGCGAAAGCATTATTTTATACAAACACTGGAGGTCATTTTATTTTTGGTTCAAGTATTCGTTCAATTCTAGTTTCAGGAATTTATAAAACAGAAGTGGACTGGGATGGTCTTTGGAACAATATTGGTTTTCCTGTTACTCCACAACCATTAACCTGTTTTAAAGGAGTAAAAGCTGTAGAAAGGGGACATATTATTGAGATTACTAACGATGAAGTTTTAGATGAACCGTATTGGAAAACCCCAATAGAAAACATGTTGAAATCACCAAACATGACCGAAAATGAAGCCGGAGAAATGATTGATGAGGCGTTTCAAAAATCTATGAAGCGTAGATGTAAAAGCGATTTCGAAATAGGTTCTTTGATTAGTGGAGGAGTCGATTCACCATATATTTCTGCCGTTGCTAGCCAGCACGTTCCCGATTTAAAAGTCTTTACGTTTGGATTGGCAGACCCTCAATTTCAATACATGAACGAGGTTGAACGAGCTTCGCTTACTGCTGAAAAATATAACTTAAACCATGTTATAGAGTTGTTTTCAATTGAAAATATGATTCCACATATAGACAAAATGGTGGACATTTATGAGCAGCCTGGAGCTAGTTTTGCAACCAATTACTTTCTAGCTCAAATGGTAAAAGAAGCAGGTGTAAAAGTGGTTTTAAACGGGTTAGCAGCAGATGAGCAACACGGAGGGTTTCATTATTTTAAGTTTATCAAGCTATGGAGAATGATGCAGAAAATACCTTTTGCTACAAGTTTGATTCCTCGTGGAAAGTCTAAAAAGTGGGAGGATCTAAAAAATTTATCCCTTGCAAAAACGATTGACGAATATTACTCCCATGCTTTCTCAGATTTTAAAGAATTTGAGAAAAAGCAATTAATGCCCAATTTGAATTTTGATAGCTATCAAACTATTCGAGATTGTTATTCGCAGGGTGGTTTAAAACTTGAAAATGACGTTCAGGGGCTTTTATATTACATGTTTGCCAATGTGCAAAATCACCATTTGTATCGTTTCGATCAGTTTACAAAGCATTTTGGCTTGGAGGCGCGTTATCCTTTTTTAGATAATGATTGTATTGACGTTGCTTTTAAGATTCCAGCACACCTCAAAGTCTCAGGTGGTAATCGAAAAATTGCCCTTAAAAATGCCGCCAGTCGGTGGATAGCAAAAGATTCATTAGCGAAAAAGAAAGTAGGTTTAGTAATGCCAATGGGTTATATTGTAAATAATGTGTTGAAAGATTTTGTGCAAGAAAAACTTAATGCGTTAAAAACGAGAGATCAATTTAGCGCAACATACATTGACCATGTTTATAGAACTTATCGAGAAATTATACCTGGAAAAATATGGAAATTGGTAATGGTAGAACTGTGGTTTGAAAAGTTTATTGACCATGAGTATAAATAGCGAAAGCTATTTGAGCTTACCCTTTAGTAATTTGTTAATTTCTTTCAAATAGCTGTTTTCCTTTTCTAAAGACTCTACTTGTTGGTTAAGTTTACTAATAATGTTTTGGTAATAAGTATTTTGTCCATTAGGTTCTTCCACAACAGAAGGTTGAGATGTTGTGGCGCTTAATTCAGCGAAAAAATTATGATCAAGCGATTTACTTATTTTGTTTAGCAGATTGGTATCAATACTTTCTTTTGTGAAAATGGAATAAATATTACGCCTTGAGTAGTTAATCTCTTTTGCAAATTCCGAGACGGAAATATTCTTGTTTCTAATAACTTCTTTTATTCTAACCCCAATATGCACTTTCATAATGCAAAAGTGATCAATCAGTACCCAATTATCACTGGCATAGTGTGAATAATATGTTCTTTTTTGAGACTAAAAAATGCACACATTAAAATTATTTGCTATATTTGAGCCTTATTAGACACCTACCAAATGGCTCTATTAGAGAATAATAACTGTTTTTTTAAAAAGAATATTAACCCGGAGTTGATTGATAAAAATGATGTGAGAAAAATGTACCAAATAATTGTGGAGATGCATTCCGGATTGAGAGATAAAAGCCAAAATGAAGGGTTAACTCAATTAAACCTGTATGAAACAATTTGGCTGCAAGCAATGGATAATCTTCTATCAAAGTATAATTTAATAAAAGAAAATCAGTAGATTTAATTCCAAAATTTAATTAGATCCTCGTAGCTTTCTCGGTGTTTTGCGATTCTGATGTCTTCGCCTTTTATTTTGGAAGAATAGGTAATTACTTTTGGAAATTGTCTGCTACAGTGTTTCGACCAAAGTGAGAACGTGTTAGCACCGCAATCTGCAATAACTAGTTTATCGCCTTGTTCCATAGATGGGAGTTCTCTGTTTTTTGAGATGTAATCACCACCAAAACATAGCGGACCACCAATATTCTGAGCCTTAGTTGCTGAATTTTTCATTTCTAAATTACGGTTTAAAACAAAAATATCGTGATACCAATCTTTTGGATTGTAAGTTTCTCTTACAAACATATCTGCACCACATTGAACGATAACATTTCCAGAATCTTCCTTTACATATTCCACATCGGTTAAAATCCATCCAGCGTTAGCATGGTAGTACCTCCCGAATTCGGTAATGACTTTATATGTATCATCAAATAATTCCGTACAGTGCGTTTTTAGGGCATCAACATATTTAGATAATTCGAAGGGTTTTCCATTATAATTTACTGGAAAACCACCACCAATATCAATTGTTATAATTTGATCGCTAGTTAAAGCGTTTATTTCATTTGCCAGATCGATAACTTTTCGAATAGCGGTTATAGTTGGATTTATATTATGAAATTGTGAACCAGCATGAACGTGCAACCCAATAAGGTTTTTATTGGTTTCGAATGCCTCAATAATTTGTTTGCGATTTGAGATTAACTCTCCAAATTTAGATTTAGAGCCTCCAACACTCATAGAAGCTACACTGTCGCTTTTAGTCTCAGGATTGATGCGTAAGCTTAACGTTAAATGCGTATCGTCTTTATATCGCTCTAATTCTTGTAAAGAATCGACATTGATGTGCATTTCGGGAAATGATTTCGCTATTTCATCAATTTCATTCTGTGTTTTTGCAGGCGAATCAAATACAATTTTGGAAGAGTCGATACCCGATTTTTGAGTAATCAAAATTTCACCAAATGATGCCGCTTCTATTCCAAAATTCTGGCTTTGAATAAAGGTCAGAATTTTAATTAATGGATTGCTTTTTACAGCAACGCTATGAAAAGAATTATCGGGAAACAGTTTGTTAACTATGGATAACCTGTTTTGCAGAATGGAATAATCATAAAAAATAATTGAGGTATCATCTCCGTTAATTAGCCCTTTTTTGAGGGCTAATTGAGCGTAGAAACTATAATCTTTCGGGTCGATTACTTCCAAAACAATTCTCTTATTTCTTTGATGATTATCTGAATCAGCTTTTCATCGTTTTTAAAATTGAAGTTATTTGCTAATAGGTTTCTAACGTTATAAGAGCCTAGAGCTAGCCGAATAAAAGACTTGTTTTCGTATTTTACCGGTTGACCGATTATTATCTTTTTGTAATTGCCAAAATCAGTTCTTTCTGATGTGCAAATTTTCATAAAAAGCTCACGTAATTCTACGTCATTTAATAGCGATTCACCTGGTTTTTTCACACTAAATGAAATTATCGAACGATTCGTTCTGTGCTGATCCGGCATTAACTCGAAATAATCTGAATTAAATTGTAATTGGCTTACAACGAAAGCATTCCATCTATTCACAGCGCTAGCAACGGTATCTTCTCCAAAGTATGTAAGGAGTTCCATTTCAGAAATTGCAGCTTCCCATCTGAATAGTGTACCAAAATTTTCATTTTCTCTAAACTTTGCCTTTAATTTGGGTAAGCAGGATGGAATATCCATCGAACTAAAAATTTTAAGAAACGGTTCAACCGCTTTATCGGTTATTGTAGTAAGTTGTTTAGTGATTGTTTTAGGAACTAGTAAGGCACCACAAAAAGGAGGTGACTGGTAAAACTTTGATCCTGTAATCATCACCATGCAATTTAGATTTAATAGGCTGTTGATGAGTTTTTTTGTTGCTCTTAGCTGACATACGTCAATTACCCAAAACGATTTTTCATCGGCATGAGGGATAATAGAAATATTATCGATAATACCCGATTTACTGCCAATAACTAAGTTGGCAATAATATGGTCTTTACCTTGATTTTCTTCGATAGTATTAATAATCGACTGTTTGTGATTATTGATATTGCCCTCTTTGTCTCGTGCGGAAAATGTTTTTTGTTTTATGTGAATATCAGGGTGTATTAATTCACCATAAGGCACTTTTTCGCCAAATTGATTGATGTTAAAATAATATTTTCCGTTATTGGCGATATTAGAGCCTGAACCTAATTCTTCTGGGCAGGTCAATAGATTATATATCTCCTTTTCTGGATACATAATTCGCGAAAACATAATTGGATAGTAACATAAATCACTACCCGATGGGGCATAGAAAACATCGAACTTATCTTGATTAAGGTAGTTAATGAATTTTTTTAACCGGAGCTGTTGGGTGTCTAATACATCATTATAATCTTGGGAGCCGAGTTTTTTAATCAGTTTGTTGATGGCTTTTTCGCTGTCTTTGGTTAAAAGTGAACAGGTACATGAGCCTCGATTAAATGTGTTTTCATAATCTAGTGGGTTTACGTGGTACTTATTTAGCCCATTTTCACCAAGCATAATTCGCTCATCACCACCTTTTACAATCTCAGTTATATCCATTCTTTTATTTACTAATTAGGCAAAGAAAATTATTTTCGGTTAGCTGAAGTAATGTTATGCCATATTTATCGTTTTCTTTGTTCGAAATGGGAATAATTAAACGACAATCAATAAAATCTTCTATCGTAATTTATGTTGGAGTTATTTTTGGTTTTGTTACTCAAACAATACTTTTCCCGTCATATTTCACAACAGAACAAGTTGGTTTAGTGGCTTTTATACTTGCTTCGGTAAATATCATTTCTGCATTTGTACAGTTTGGAATGCCAAATACTATTATCCGTTTTAGGCCACAAATTAAGCAACAAGGTAGTGAAAATCGATTTATTCGATATTCTTTGTTGGTACCCTCTTTTTTTCTTGTGGTTGTGTTTTCAGGATTGTTTCTACTAAGCGATTGGCTTATCGAAGGTTATTTTTCAAATGTTGCTCAGCTCGATTTTTACTACCCATTTATCGGGTTTCTAGTTTTTTGCCTAACTTTTTTTGGGGTGTGGTCGGCTCATAGTAGAAGCCTTTTACGCATTGTCATTCCCAACCTTTTGGACATAGTAATTACGAGAACCTTACTCGTTCTTTTAATGCTTTTGTATTTGCTTAATCTTGTCGATTTTGAGGAGTTTATGATTGGTTATGTTTTGATTTATGTAACGATATTGATTTCTATTGTTATTTATGTGAATAAGCTTAATCCTGTAAAAATGGGAGGCTGCGAACCACCAATTGGCAAACCACTTATAATGAAGATGCTCACTTTTGGAGGATTGAGTTTTTTAACCGTTATGGGCGATCAGATAATCAACAACATTGATGTTATAATGGTAACAAATATGATTGACTTAAATGCAGCGGGTATTTATAAAACAACCTACTACATGGGAGCTATTATTGCCGTGCCCATGAATTCTCTTGGGCAAATTGTATCACCAATCTATGCCGAAGCGTGGCATAAAAACGATCTCAATAAAATTAACGAAGTGTATAAAAAAAGTGCGATTAATCTATCCATTATTGGGCTACTCCTTTTTGTAGGAGTATATATTAACGCTGATAACATCTTTTTAATGATGCCTAAAAATGGTGAAATATACAGTGTGGGTAGAGATGTGATTGTGCTAATCGCGTTTGGTAAGTTTTTTAGTATGTTGCTCGGTATTAATAGCCAGTTAATTGCAAATTCTAAATATTACTATGTTAATTTAATCAGTATAGTAATATTAGCTGTTTTAACCATTGTAACCAACTATTTATTCATCCCTGAGTATGGGATTGTTGGAGCGGCTTTCGCTTCAGTTTTATCGCTTGTAGTATTTAATTTGATTAAACTGTTCTTTATTGGATTTCAATTTAAAATGTATCCGTTCTCGGTAAAAACGCTGGTAATTATAGCTTTAGGAATTACCTTGTTAGGTGTAAATCATCTTTTGCCTACTCTCGATAATGTTTTTGCCGATTCGGCTTACCGGTCGATATTAATTACCGTAATACTTATTGTAGTGGTTTACTTTGGTAAAATTTCGGATGATGTTAATGCGATAATTAACAAGGTATTGGCGCGTAGATAATTGCTTATTTTTGAAGCATGGAAATCCTTTAGAGGGTGATAAAGTATTTAGTGCTTTTGGCGGAGTGAAAATTTACGAGAACGAGGAACTTTCAAGTTGTAAACTGATTTGTAATTGATAATGAAATACTTTTTCTCTTTTCTTAGTATTCAATTTGGCCTTTTAACCTGTACTTGTGCCCAAGACTTGTTTAACTTCCACCCCTCTAACCCGAATGAACTTAATGAGATAATGAACTTTGAAAAGAGTTTGGGCTCTATTAATACTGGAATTTATCATTTTAATGCTTTTTATGATGCAAATTTTTCTGATTTTGTAATTAAGGCTGGCACTAATCCAATGATTTTTAGAAGAACTAATGATGATTTTTTCCCAACTCTCCATACTTGGTATTACTTTAAAGATTCTATTGTACACGGTTTCGCGTATAATTGGGGGTTCTACAATACAGGTTTCAATGTAAACGAGAATATTCAGATAGCTGAAGCGCAAATCTCGAGAAAAGACGAGTACAGTGTTAAATATGAAGAAATAAAAAATAGAACCTCTGAGATTTATGGTTTAAAACCAGAGGAGTCCGTTGTCAGTTCATCTATGTCGTACCAAATTATTCGTTGCGTTTGGGATAATCCATTGATGAGGTCTGTGCTAATATACAAACTGGAAGCCACATATAAAATGCCCCCAGGAAATTTTGGCGGAGGTGATAGCCGTTTGACTTTAACAACTTTTTACAAATAAATACTGGTTCGGCTCAAACAGATTATAAATCTTTTTAAACAGGTGTTGTAAACCAATAACCCACAATTATAAATAAACCTGATTTTACCCCTTCAACATTCCTTCTTTAAGGTCTTCATCTGCAGGATCATCGCATAACCAAATGCCGAAAACAGCTTTTTTAAACTCTATGCCACAAGCAATAGATGTAACTTCTTTACTGCCTTTAGTTACAACAATTCCTTCGCCAGGGATATATATAATCTCGTAGGTATTTCCATCCACAATTTCCTCAGCAAAAGCGGCTTTAAGTTGTTCTATTTCTTTGCTAAATTGAGCTGTGTTTCCTTTGGTTGATTTCTCCATTCCTTCTTCAATAGCACCAATCATTTTTTCACTTGAGATTAAGCTTGAAACAATTTCCATTTTAATAGCCATCGGTTCGTCAGCGTTAATTACCTTATTTGCGTCAGCACTTTTAGTAGTAACATATAGCCCTCCAACATATAAATCTAACCATAACTTTTCTCGAAGCCCTGCTCCGTTGAGTTGTAATGTTTTTCCTTTAGCTGTAATTGTTGCGGGCATGGTTACTCCTTCTACTGTCTGTTGAGCGAAAGATGATATTGAGATGGTTAAGCTTAAAGCTGTAATTAATAGTTTCATGATTATTGGTTTAAAGGTTAGTTATTTTTTATTTTAAAACGCGCGATTAATTCCTACAACCCACCTAAATTTTATGTTTTCTTCAACAGCTGGGGCGTGGCTAATATAAAATGGGACATCGAAACGGATGGTTAATGGTTTTACCATTTCTAAGGCTCCCCAGCGTTGTACGGTTAGGGAAGTTCCAATTCCGGCATCCAGTCTTGGTTCGATGAACATAATATTTTCGTTACTGTAATTATAGTTAATTGTTCCGGCATCGCCAAACAAATACCAGTCCATATCAAAATAGTTCCTTAAAAAACTGGGATTCCATCCAATTAATTGGTCGAATTCTAATTCGAAATTAAAAGCCGCGCCAGAAGTGTTTTTATAAAAATTTCGAATAGTTCCATCGCCCATTTCAACAGCGCCAAGATAGCCTGCATAGCCACGCATATTTAACCCTCCACCATATTGTAAATGATTGGTTTGAATTCCGTACCCTTCCCAACTTTGCGCAATAAACCCGGTTGACCGCATATATTTATTATCCATCATGCTTTCTGGATTTCCACTAGAGAATAATAACTGCGATTCGGGAGCCCAGTTATCCCCAGTTCCAATTTGAGCGTAGAACCTCGTTTTGAGTAACAATTTGCCCAATTTAGTGTGATTTATAGCTTCCATAGATGCCAATGCATAGTTGTAATCACTACCTAGGGTAGTCGATTTCGTGCTAATGTTTAATTCTCCTCGACCTTTTAGATATCTGTATTTGTGAGTTAAACCAACGTTTAATGTATTATTCCATTGAGAAGGGTTCCATTCGTAGGGATTTATTAAATACAAAACATCGGAACTATCAGGTCGATACATCGATTTGAAATAGGCATAAATTTCAGTTTTCTCAGTATTCGATTTCTTCTCGAACCCAATAGAATTTCCAATTAACCCATCTAAAAATTTCGTAGAAAAATTGAATGATGAGCCTTGTATAAATTCATCTAAAGGGGTGTTATAATTAAACCTGTATGATACATAATCATAGCTGTTACTCAATACTTGGCTAAATAAGCCGCTGTTCATCCATACATTTAAATCGAATTTGTGTTTATAGTTCATGTATGAACCATTCATGTGTAAACCAGCTTTTACACCGTCAAATCCGTTATACCATAAATCAGATCTCGATTTCAGTTCATAATAACGTATATCTGGTCGATTATAAACATGGTGGTCGAGCGTAAATTCTACCGGAAATTTATTGGTATTATTTAGCATATTTATATCTGCCAATCGATTGGTAGTATCTATGCGAACTTCATCAATTCCAGAAGGGACGATTACATGAGCCTGATACGTTGGTTGTAGTTTATCCCAACCAATCCAACGAGGAAGAATGGTAGCGTTTGTTTCTTTTTCGAACCAAGTATTAGGGATGTGGTAAGTATAATTTTTTCCGTTTCTGGCTGTAATGTTGAAATCAAGGGGCATTTGCATTCTTCCGTCACGTTTAAATGTGACGATAAACTCATTTCGTTCGGTCCCTCGTTGGATACTTTTTATCCCGTAATCGATTGTTTTTGTGGTTTCTAGCCATTGATCGAAAAACCAATTGAGGTCAACTTGGGTATAGTTAATAATAGAGTTTCTAAAGTCATCAAAATAGGGATGAGCAATTTTCCATTCAGAGAAGTAGTTTTGCATGGCGGCTATAAAGAGTTCATCACCTAAAACATACTGCAGGTTGTAAAGCATGGTTGCTGTTTTATAATAAACATGACCATAACCTCCACCATGTCTTAGAGCTCCATTAAACGCATCGGAATGCGTATTTAATGGCGGGTCTTTATGTTTTATCGCATCACGTAAATATCCGTAGTAAACGTTGCCATATCGTGTTAAATCTTTTTTCCTATATTTTTGTTTGTACTTACTTCTAGGAAGCTTTTTGACAACGGTGTCTCCTTCAATTTTCTCTGCCCCCCACGCAGTTAGAAACTGCGTAAAGCCTTCGTCTAAGGCTGCTCGATATGTTTCGTTACTGCCTACTTGCCCAAAAAACCAGTTGTGACCAATTTCGTGAATAAAAAGCCCTCGATAACCGGGGTCGTAACCTCCGTCAAGCGTAAGCATTGGGTACTCCATGCCGTCTTTAGCATCTGCAACTATCATTTTATGATAGGCGTACATTCCAATTTCATTGGAAAAAGTTTCGATAATTTTTGCGGTGTATTCAGCTGCATTTTGCCATCCAGAAGCGTGAGGTTCTCGTACTAGTGCTATACATTTTTTGTCTTGCCATTCCGCCTCACCGATTCTGTAGGTTGGGTCGGCAGTAAAAGCAAAATCATGCACATTTTCTGCATGAAAAATCCATGTTTTGTGTTGGGTTGAATCATAAGGAATAATTACAGAAGCTGTTTCATTCCATGGTTTTGTCGCAAAATTTTTGATATCTAATTTTTCTCTTAATTCTTCAGGAAGCATTTCATTTCGGTTAACCATAAAACCAGTGGCATCTACAATATAGTTGGATGAAAATGTTAACTCAACATCAAACGTTCCGAAATCGCCATAAAATTCTCTTCCAAGATGTTGATCGGTTGTCCAACCAAATTTACGATCGTACACACAAATACGGGGATACCAGTGTACTCCGTCATAATGAGTGAAGCCAGAAGAGTTGAATTTTTTCATTCTTCTTCGAACACTTCCACTACCAAAATAGGTTTTGAATTCTATGTCGAATTGGATAGATTCTCCGCTTTTTAAAGGTTTCTCTAGCCAAACTTTGAGAATGGTATTGTCTAATTCCGTTTTAACTTCTTTTCCCTCAACGGTAAGCTTTAAAATTTCAGTACCTTTTTTTGCTTGTTCGTACTCGCTATACCTTGGTTTTTTCTTGTTGTTTTTTTGTAGATTATCGTAATACGAATCGGGCTGAAAAGCATTTTGATACAAATGAAAATAAACAAAACTCAGCTCATTTGGTGAATTATTCCAATATTCTAATGTTTCGGTTGCTGAAATAATATCGGTTGTCTCATCAATTTCGGCTTTAATTGTGTAGTGAACGTCTTGCTGCCAATACCCTCCTCTGGGCATTTTGTTTTTCCAATAATTTGGATTGTCCGCGTTGCGATATGTGTTGGGTTTGGTTAGTGCATCGTAAGCTTGTCCGAATCCCGAATAAGAAAAGAATAAAAGTAATGTCCCTACAATATATCGCATTTGGTAATTTTAAGCGAAAGTAATCAGAAAAAAGGCAGGGAATATGCTTTGCGAGCTATTTTCATTTTACGCGGTGGCTCTGTTTGTTAATAACAGCGTTAAGCTCAAAACCGAGTAATAAAATCAGCGAATTAATGTAAATCCAGAGCATAATCACTATTAGTGTTCCGATAGAGCCATAGAGCTTATTGTATTGTCCAAAATTATTGACGTATGTAGCAAAACCAAAAGATGCGGCCAACATAATAATAGTGGCAAGAGTAGAGCCAGCCGAAAATAAGTTCCATTTGGTGTTTGCCATTGGTGCCGAAAAATAAATAAATGATGTTGAGATGTAGAACATTGCTGGGAGGATAATAAAACGGCTAAAATTTGACCAGAAAAGAAGTACATTTTCGCTAATATCGATGGTGCCGAGATAATCGATGAAAAATGTATTGAGAATGTAAGTGCTCACAGTGGTAAGCATAACCAAAACTAAAACGAGAGTAAGAACTAAAGCGACCATCGTTGCTTGATGAAATTTCGTTTTTTATCGATAAAGTACGATTCGTTAAGTGCTTGCATTATTGCATTAACCCCATTAGTTGCGAATAATAACGCTGTGATAAATCCAAAAGACAATAACCCACCTCTAGGTTGACTTATAATATCTTCGATAGTAGTTCTTGTTAACTGGTATGCATCGGTTGGCGATAAGATTTCGAGTTGCAGTAAAAGCTGTTCTTGAAAATTATCGACAGGGATATAAGGAATTACCGTAAATATGAAAATAATAGTGGGAAAAAGTGCGATAAAAAAATGAAACGAAAGTGATGAAGCCCTTGTTGTAATAGGGTTTTCTTGAATTCCTTTTGCCAAAAACTTAAGGATGTAAAAGAGTGAAACTCCTTGAAAGCCAGGAAGAATTATCCTATCGCTAACTACAGCAAGTTTTTGAATAATGACAAGCTCTTTCAATCTTGCCATTAGCCGATAGCTTTCAAGCTAATATCCATACTTTTAATCGAATGGGTGAGAGCTCCTACAGAAATATAATCAACTCCACAATCGGCATATTGGCGAATTGTTTCGATGGTTATTCCGCCAGAAGATTCTGTTTCGCACCTACTTCCAATAAGCGCAACTGCGGTTCGAGTATCTTCATAATTAAAGTTGTCGAGCATAATTCGATCTACCCCTCCAACAGCAAGTATTTGTTTTACTTCATTTAAATCTCTTGCTTCAACTTCAATTTTTAAATTGTTGTTAGTTGAGTTTAAGTATTTTTTTGTTTGAGTTATAGCAGTTTCAATACCTCCAGCATAATCGATATGATTGTCTTTAAGCATAATCATATCGTATAAACCGAACCGATGATTTTCGCCTCCTCCAATTTTTACAGCCTGTTTTTCGAGTGCGCGCAATAGGGGTGTTGTTTTACGAGTATCTAAGACCTTCGTTTTTGTGCCATTTAGCAACTTAACAATTCTATTGGTGTAAGTAGCAATTCCGCTCATACGTTGCATGATGTTTAACACCAATCTTTCCGCTTTTAAAATAGATTGACGAGAACCTTCTACAAGTAAAACAATATCACCTTGCCTTACAATTGTCCCATCAGAAATATAAACGGTTACATCTAATTTTGCATCAACTTTTTTAAAGACTGCCACGCCAACTTCAACACCTGCTAAAATTCCATTTTCTTTGATGAGCATATGTGCTTTTCCGTTAGTATTTGATGGAACGCAAGCTAGCGAGGAGTGGTCTCCATCGCCAATATCTTCGGCCAAAGCCGATTCGATAAAATGGTTTAAATCAAATTCAGGCACTATTTTACTTTGATAGATGTAAAGTTACCTGTTTGCATAGCGGTTGCAACCTGTTCATTGTCCGCTTGTTGAGCAAAAGTTAAAAACGTAATAAAACCAGAAAACAGGAAGGATAGTAATAATTTATTTTTCATGTTCTATAAGTTTGATTTTGATTCACAAAAGTATCATATTTTTGTCTTGAATATGAAATTGAAACTTCTCGTTATAGGTAAAACAGATGCTGATTATGTGAAGCAAGGTATTGAGGTTTACTCCAAGCGTTTGAAACATTATTGTCAGTTTGAGTTAATCGAAATCCCGGACATAAAAAACTCGAAAAATCTTTCTGAAAGAGAACAAAAAGAAAAGGAGGGAGAAGTTATTTTATCGAAAGTTGAAAATTCTGATTGCCTTGCCTTGCTTGATGAAAACGGAAAAGAAAACAACTCTGTTGAGTTTTCTAACTTATTGCAAAAACGGATGAATCAGGGGTTAAAGAACTTAGTTTTTGTTGTTGGAGGCCCTTACGGTTTTTCGGAGAAGGTATATCAGCGAGCAAACGAAAAATTGGCGCTATCACGTATGACATTTTCACATCAAATGGTGCGCTTATTTTTTGTGGAGCAATTGTATAGGGGATTTACGATTTTAAAAGGAGAGCCTTATCATCATAATTGAGTTTCAAGTTGTAAGGTTGAAAAGTTTTGAAGGGTTGGTCTGCTATTTAATCCCCCCGTTTTCTTGTAACTTTAGTTCCCATTTCCAGGCTGAAGCCATCATATCTTCCAAATTATGTTTTGGAATCCACCCTAACTCTTTGTTAGCTTTTGACGAGTCGGAATACACGGCTTCAATATCTCCTTCACGTCTTGGCCCAATTTTGTAGTTTAGCTTTTTACCGCTCACTTTCTCGAAGGCTTTAATCGCTTCTAAAACCGTAACACCGTTCCCTGTACCTAAGTTAAAGGCTTCAAATTGTTGTTTTGTCTCATTTTTCAGAAGTCTGTTTAACGCTAATGTATGTGCATGAGCAATATCTGAAACATGAATATAATCTCTCACACATGAGCCATCTCGTGTGTTGTAGTCGCCACCAAAAACGGTAATTTTTTCTCTTAATCCAATAGCAGTTTGAGTAATAAACGGAACTAGATTGTTTGGAATTCCATTTGGTAATTCTCCAATTAAGCCTGACATATGCGCCCCTACAGGATTGAAATATCGAAGAGCAATCGCTTTAAAATTTGAGTTTGCTTTACAATAATCTTGAAGAATTTCTTCGCCAATTTGTTTGGTATTTCCATAAGGAGATTCTGCGGGTAGAATAGGAGAGGACTCAGTTACAGGTATGTTTTTGGGTTGACCGTATATAGTGCAAGAAGAAGAAAATATGAAGTTGGCTACTTCAAATTCTTTGCAACAGTGTAGCAAATTAATTAATGATTGAAGATTATTATGGTAGTATTTTAATGGGTTTTCTACCGACTCGCCAACGGCTTTGTGAGCAGCAAAATGGATAATTGCCGAAATTGAGTTATCTTGAAATATCTGCTTAGTTTTTTCTAAATCGGTTAAGTTAACTTCGTAATTCGTAATTTTATAATCAACGATTTGTTTTACTCGCTCAAAAGTTTGAGAAGTTGAATTATCAAAATTATCTACAGAGATTAACTTATTTTCAGTTAGCCCTGTTAGGTCGATTATCGTGTGCGAGCCAATGTAGCCAGCCCCACCTGTTATCAGTATATTACCAGTCATCGAATTAGGTTGTTAAAAATGCTAAGGTAATTTTCTTTTTGAGATTCTACAGAAAACCGATTTATTACAGTTTTCCGACCTTCTTTTCCAATTCTAGTTCTTAACTCTTTGTCTTCGATTAAAGCGCTTAAACACTCAATCCATTCATTGTCAGAATTAGCTAAAAATCCATTAATACCGTGATTTACTATTTCAGTATTTACTCCTACAGGAGACATTATTGTTGGAATTTCAAGAGCCATGTATTGCAAACCCTTAAAGCCACATTTCCCTTTAGACCACTCGTCATCCGGTAGAGGCATAATACCAATATCTATTTCTTGTAAATCTTCAATTTCCGATTCTAAGCACCATTTTGCGCCTAAAATTTCTAATTCGTTATTAGTATAACCTGAATCTCCGATAAGCTTAAAATATACCTGTGACCCATATTTGTTTTTCATTTTGGTGAGTATTGGAATAATCATATCAAAGTGTTTAACGGTTGTTTTGCTACCCGTCCAACCAATACAAATCGGTTTACCACTGATTTTTAGGATAGGAATATGATACGATGTGTCAATAGTTGTAGGAATAATGGTTACGGCACTGTTGAATTGACCAACATATTTTGATAAATACGAGTTACCCGTAATTATCGCTGAAGAGAGCTCTATTATTTTCTCAACTTTAATTGGGTTTTTTAACCATTCTAGCCCTTTGTTTCCGTCCGATGTGTCAAGGTTCCATATCGCGTCATCAAAATCGAAAACTAAATTTTTATTAAAATTTTTCGATAAAATTCTTTCGAATACAGTTGAACCAGTGGGAATAATTTCGCGGTGAATGAAAATTATGTCTGCTTTTATACAATGATTTAGATGAA
This sequence comes from Flavobacteriales bacterium, assembly GCA_016763645.1. Classification (GTDB taxonomy): domain Bacteria; phylum Bacteroidota; class Bacteroidia; order Flavobacteriales_G; family NORP312; genus NORP312. Next base: position 6,274 of record JAESTK010000116.1, on the reverse strand, counting down.
TTAATCTACGTAGAAACCCTAGTATTAGTCCAATTGATTTTTGAAGTAGTTTTCCTTGGGAATATAAAATACGATTTGACTTTTTAGTCCAAAATGAATATTGCTTAATATTAAAATATTGATTAAGAAACGGAATTTGTTGCTCAAACCGAAATCGTTGAGAGGCAGCCGTATTGGCAGGGTAGGGGCACAGAATAACCATTAATGGCTTATTATTTACCATGCTCAAAAGGGTATTGCTGCGCAATCGATTTATAAATTTTCCAATACTTGTTGATACCTGTCTCTAAAGAAAAATAAGTCCTAGCTTTATGAATAATCTTAGACCTAAATGTATCGCTATCTATTTTGGTTAGCGACTCTAAAACACGATTATATTCTTCGGTGTTGAAATTCTTAACCATTAATTCAGGACTAATATCGGCTAAAATAGAGGAGTTGTCCCCTATATCATTGCAAATAACGGGAATCCCAAGATTCATTATTTCCCCCATTTTTGTGGCAGAAGATGCTTTTTTGGAGAATAATGGTTTAATAAAAAATACAGATGCTTTACTTAGCGATAAGTACAATGGAACATCTCTACGTTCGCTCGAAACAATAATTAATTTGGATAGATCAAGGTTTTTAGATCGCGCAATCTTTATAATATTAGCAGGATTATCTTTTGTAATAAACAGGGCTTTGTTGTCGGAGTTTTTATCTATAAATACACTGAAAAAATCGAGCATTTCGTCCAACATATACCACGTGCCAAGAGAACCGAGATACGAGATAATATTGTCTTTTTCTGTTAGGTTGAGTTTTGTTCTCAATAGACTTTGATTTTCTACATTAATAAAGTCGTTATTAAATAGCCTAGTGTCTGTACAGCAAGGAATTACCTCTATAGGGCTTGGTTTGTTTAGCTGCCAACTTTCGATTTCGTGTTTGCCCGTATAGGTTAAGGAAACAGTATAATCGGCATGAGACAAAAACTCTTTTTCTTTCCTTTTAAAAAAGTTATAAATCCATTTGTAATGTGACATTTTAATGTTCCAAATGTTTCCGTCAATGCGTTCGTCAGCCCAAAAACCACGCATATCAAATAAGAATGGTATGTTATGTCTTTTCTTGAAACCTAGTCCGATTAATGCGGTTATATAGCTTCTACAGTGAATAAGTGAAACTTGCTTTTTTTTCTGTAGCTGTTTTATCTTTTTATTGAGTCGAAAAATGTCCCAAAGGGTAGATAGAATAGGAGGGTCTTTTGTATAAAAAAAAGGTTGCCAATCAATATTGTTTTCGGTGCAAATCCGTTGAATTGTAGATTTCCCAGAAACATATCTTTCTTTTTTTTCGAAAGAGATTAAAGTAACCCTTACACCTTTTTGCGACAGCCCTGTAATGTATGGTAATACCTGTGCTTGTCCTAAAGGGTCAGTCATTCCATCATATGAAAGATAAATTATGTTCATCATGTTTTAGCTTCAGCAAGTTTACTGAAAAATTGTAAAGTCAGAATAACGAAGAGTATCAGTTCTATTGGATAGAAAATGATATTCGATATAATAATTTCTTTCAAGTTTTCTTTCTGATTCGTTAATGACGAAATTTTTCACAAAACGTTCCTTGTAGTTAACATTAATATTAGACAAATTGAATGTTGTGTTTAGCATAACTAGCTTGTCTATTTGAATTGGAAATATATTATTCGATGTAATAGATACCGTACATATATTACTATGAATGGAAACCAATCCTTGTAGGTTGTTTGATTTAGATAGTTGAGATTTAATAAACTTTATTCGCTCAATTATCAAATTTTCATTAAAGGTTTGTTGGAAGTTTTGATAAAAAATGGCAGATTCTAAGGAAGAAATAAACGCTTTTTGGCTGCTGAGGTATTCAATGATAGAGTTGTCGAAAAGATATCTAGATAAAGCTTTAGAAAATAGAAGTTGAAACGTATCGGATTGGCTGAGCAAGTGATAAATAGGAAACTTAGTGGCGTTTTTGGAATATTCGAAAAAAAACTTATTAAACCCGTTAGTGACAGGAAGTGGAGATGTTTGCTGACTCAGTAAATAGCGACTAAAATTATTTGGGTCCCACGCTATAGGTTCGAACTTTTCAGTGTCAGAATTATAAAATAGTCGTATGTTTTGACAGTAATTAGCATGATGGGCTGCAAATATTTCGTTGATGGCTGCAAATTCTGCAAATTTTTCTAAGTCGAATATTGAGTCTATTGGAATTTGTTTGTGTCGAAACAAATTGAATAAATATATGGCTTGGTCATAATGGTGGGATAGATAAGACGACTTGAAAGTCCTTTTTTTGTCATAAAGGATTAACTGCGGTAAAGAATCTTGATTGTATGTGCCATTCCGATCATAACAGTCATCGGTAAATTTAAAAATAATTCCAGAAGGATAATGTTGACCGATTGCCAAATCATCCGAAAAGGCCTCTTGGAAAATATAAATACCAACATCTTCTCCGTTTAGTGTCAGGTTGATAAAGTGAAATTCGGTGGCCAAAAATAAATTTTTTGTCCTAATGAAGTTGTAATAAAGATACCCATAGAACGAGTGGTTTTCTAAAAATGGGCGAATTAAGGAAAATTTTCTTTTTTCGAAACATTTGCCCTCAGTCATATTAAGGCGATAGGTGGCATCAGTAAGTCCCCGATTGTAGTTTGAAGGCATATCACCTCTAATACGAATATCTATGAAGCAAGAATCTTTTTTTTCATTTAATAGAACACCTTTAACATCCTTCCAATTCGATTTTCCGAAATCATTCGGATCGTTACTTGAAAGTTTCTTTTTTATTTGCTTTTTGAGATTGGAGATACTAGAGGGGTCTAATATTAATTCAATAGTAGATAAGTTGTTTTCAAACTGATATTGTGGATTAATGACTTTTGGCAAGTCATTTTTAGCTAAATCAGATAATTTAAGGGCTAAATATTCGCGAAGGGCAAAGTCGTTAATAAGAATCACCGTCACTAAAATGGTGCAACATAAAACGAATGACAAAGTTAGAAAAGCAAGTACTTTTATTATAGGTTTCATTTTTTTGGTAACAGAAAATACTATATTTAATATATTTGTCTTACAACTATGATGATAGAGGCAAAAGTAACTGTTTAAGGTAGATGAGTATATTAACTTTTTGGGATTTTGTTCTCACCCCTCTTTATATGTTGATTATTCTAGGCGCAGCTTACGGCATTCAACGAGGTAATCAAAATAAATATTTTGAGTACAAATATTTTACGGTAGGTCTCTTTGCAAGGCTAATGGGAGCAGTGGCATTTTGTTCAGTGTACACGCTATACTATAGAGGAGGCGACACCACTAACTATTATTTGGGTTCTGTAGCTTTATCTAATTTAAAGACGGTTGATTTCACGAGCTATTGGAATATCATGACAAATGATTTGAGGTACGAAAATTATGTATCATTTAATGCTGATACAGGTTATCCACCTTATTACATGTATCGAGATCCTAAAACTTTTTCTGTTTGTCGATATTCTAGTCTTATTGCTGATTTGGGGTTTAAGGCATTTATTCCAATGAGCTTGTTAACAGCAACGTTTTCGTATATTGGGACTTGGAAACTATATCGCTTATTTAACATCTTGTACAAGGGTATTGAAAGACAATTGGCTTATGCGATATTGTTTATTCCCACGCTTCTTTTTTGGGGCTCGGGTATTATGAAAGATACCTATGTATTAGGGGCAACCTGTTGGATATCATACAATTTTTATATGGTTTTAATTGCAAGAAAAAAAGTGATAATTAATGCATTATTTCTTGTAATGAATTTGCTAATTATCATCAACATTAAACCTTATATTATTCTATCTCTTCTTCCAGGAATTTTACTGTGGTTAAACAGTGCTTATTTGGGGAAAATATCAAGTAAATTTTTAAAAACAGCAATGGTGCCAGTATTGGGATTGATAATAGTGGTAGTAGGTTATTTTACCATGAGTAATTTGAGTGGAATGATGGGGACATACGGAAATGTAGATCAAGCAATTAATCAAGCCCAAGTAATTCAACAAGATTTGTTAAGGGAGGGCCAGTACGGCTCTAATAGTTATAATATTGGCGAAATTGATGGTACAATTGGAGGGATGCTTCGATTGGCTCCAATTGCAATATTTACTGCAATTTATCGTCCAATGTTTTTCGAAATAGGAAGTGCAATGATGGTAATATCTGTGTTGGAGAATAGCCTGTTATTGGCATTGTCAATTTACTTGTTAATTAAAGTTAAATGGGGACGAATGGTTAAAATTATTATAGGAGAACCTATTTTAATATACTCATTAGTATTTAGCTTGCTACTCGCATTTGGAGTAGGAATAGCAGGGACTAATTTTGGGGCTATGGTCCGTTATAAAGTTCCCTTTGTTCCCTTTTACTTTGCCATGTTAGTTGTTATTTATCATTTAACAAAAACAAGGAAGAATAGTTAAATTTTGCTGAGAAATCGATTTAACATAATGATGCACCAAAGCTTATTGTATAAATAAGTTTCACCTTTGTCAAACCGCTTCACTAAATTAATTACTTCAGAAACGTTAAAAATTTCGTGTTCATTCAATATGTTTGGGTGTAAATACAGTTCAATTAAGTAGTGCAATTCTTTTTGTAACCATTTTTCTAAGGGAATCGAAAACCCCCGCTTTGGACGATTAAAGATATGCTCAGGCACATAATCGTATAGAATGTCTTTTAATATGAATTTTTGCGTTCCGCTTTTATGAAACTTAAATTTCTCATCAATATTCAACGCTAGCGACACCACATTATGATCGAGTAGTGGAACTCTTACCTCCAATGAATTTTGCATCGATGCTATATCCACTTTTACTAGTAAATCATCTTTCAAGTAGTTTTTTAAGTCGAAAAATGCTTGATTTTCTCTGGCAGATAGTTTCCTATCTAATTTGTCTTCCTTATTTATTGAAGTAAAATTTATTGATTCATTAGTTCGTAATATTTGATTGAGTTCTTTTTCTGAAAATAAATATTGCTCTTGCGAAAAAATATGACTTTTTAGCCCATTTTTATTGCCTGTAAATAGCCAACTAGCTCTTTTATGAACTGAGCTAGGTGATTTGTTGAGAGCCATTGAAATAGGCTTTCTTAAACTCCAAATTAATGGATTGGACAATCGATTTGCCCAAGAATAGCTGCCGTATCCCATGAATAGCTCATCACCTCCGTCTCCTGACAAGCAAACTGAAACATGCTTTTTAGCCATTTTGGCCACCAAATAGGTTGGTAAAGCAGAAGAGTCGGCAAAAGGTTGATCAAAATTACTCATTATATTTTCTAGCTCTTCTAATGCGTCCTCGTGTGTTAAAATAAACTCATGATGATTAGTGTCTAGATGATTGGCGACCTGCTCGGCATATTCACTTTCGTTGTGTTTAGCGTCTTTAAAGCCAATAGAGAACGTGTTTAATTTTTTTACGGAATGCTTTGACGCGATTGCAGTTATTAGGCTAGAATCAACACCTCCGCTTAAAAAAGTTCCTAGAGGAACATCACTTATTAATCGGTTTTTCACAGCAAGATTGAGCTCTTTTTTTAACAATTTTTTGGCATCTGAATAATCCGATAAGGTATTTCTGAGTATACAGTTTTCTGGTTTCCAAAAAGAGTGAATTTCGAAATGTTTATTTTTAAAAACCCCATAGGAACCTGCCGGCAGTTTAAATGTATTTTGATAAATCGTTTGGTTTTGTGGGATATATCCTAGATGCAGAAATGATGGGATAACCTGCCTGTTAATTTTTAATCGAACCCCTGAAGCTTTAATACTTTTTAATTCGCTACTGAAGATGAGGTCAGTTTCGTTCCAATAATAGTAGAGAGGCTTAATACCTAATCGGTCTCTAAACAAGTATAAATTAGTAGTTCGTATGTCATAAATAGCAATGGCAAACATGCCGTTTAATTTCTTTACAAAACCGACTCCCCATTTACAAAATGCTTCGAGTACCACTTCTGTATCAGAATTTGTTTTGAAGGGAATCTGGAGTTCATTTCCTATCTCATGATAATTGTAAATTTCACCGTTAAAGACGATCACGTATCTATCGCAATGAGAAGTCATTGGTTGATTAGCTTCAATTGATAAGTCTAGAATACTTAACCTTCGGTGACCCAATCCAACATTATGTTCAGTTTCGTAGAACAGACCAGAAGCATCAGGTCCGTGATGAGTATGAGCATCTGTCATTTCTGACAGATGTTCTTTG
>JAESTK010000115.1 GCA_016763645.1 Flavobacteriales bacterium | reverse complement strand
TTTGTTAAAAGTTTTGGGTGAGGTGTAGATAACGAATTTCGGTTTTTGACCATTCGGTCAAAATGAAACGAGCGAAATACCTCGATGGCTCTGCCTCGAGGATAGTTCGTTTCAAGAAATTCTTTATTACTTTCGTTAAAATTTGATCTATGAAGAAGAAAATCTATTTATTGTTGTTATTGTGCTTGCCATTGTTGGCAAATGCCCAAGTAAAAACATCTACAGATTTTAGTGTTGATGTCGGTCGACCTTATTTAGTGGTAGATGCACCATTAAAGGAATATTTTTATAACGAAGATGAGGTGGTTTCAATTAAAATTGGAAAAGAATTTACGGTTCAAAAATTTAGTGCCTTATCGTTAGATGAACAAAGCAGGACTTCCATTGTTAAGAAAAAAGAGTTACCACGAGGATTTGTTCATGAGGAATTTGTTCAGAACGGTTCAACTATTTATGAATTTTATAATGTTTGGGATAAGCCTAACAAAACAGAACAAATTTTTGTTCAAGAAATAACATTTGATGACCTTAAACCCGAAAAGAGTAAGCTACTTTTTAAGGTCGAAGGTAAACTTATGAGTGCAATGGGCACGAATAAAATTAACGTTTACCAGTCATTCGATCACTCTACTTATTTATTGGTCTACCGAAAAAAGCCAACCGAAAAACGGGATAAATTGAGTTACGATAAAATCGGTATGACGGTACTCGATGAGAATATGGAAGAAGTCTGGTCTAAAGAAGTTACAATGCCATATACCGAGGCGGATATGGATAATTTAGGATATACTATTGACTCCGAGGGGTATGCATATCTCCTAGCAAGGGTAAGAAATGAAGATGAAAATTACCTAGAAGTTTTAATATACTCAGGGGCAGACAAGCCAGAGATTATCGAAATTGAGGCGGATAATAGACACTTTCCTAATGGCATAATGCTTAAAGAAGGAAAAGGAGGTAAAATATATTGTGCTGGTTTTTATGGAGAAGGCAATTCCGTTAACGGAATTTATATGTCAATTATTGACGAAAAGGGCTCAATTAGTAATGAACAATTTTACGATATTCCTTTAGAAATAATCAATCAAAATAAAAGTCAACGAACTCAAGAAAAAAATGAAAAAAAGGAAGATAAGGGCAAGGAAGTAGGGATATATCAATTAGGTTTAGATGACATAATTATTAACCAAGATGGTTCGGTTGTATTGGTAGGCGAGGTTTATTATATGAGGGTTACTACATCATATAACCCGAGCACAAAAAGCACAACTACTACGTATCATTATTACTATTTGGAAATGTTTTTGAGTAAAATAAGCGCTGATGGAAATATGTTATGGATGAATAAATTACCAAAAAATCAATACAGGTCGAGTAGAAGCGCGAGCTATATAAGTTTTGGAGGTTATGGTAGAAAGGATTACGATTTATCGTACAAATACATGAACAAAGATGGGGCTCATTATTTGCTGTATCTCGACAACGTTAAAAACTTAGATTTAGCGCTTAATAAATACCCTTCACGACATATGTCTGGTAGAGGTGGTTATTTAACAGCATACAAAATTGATGATAGGTCTGGTGATGTTTCGAAATTATCTCTTTTTGATATGAAAGATGTTAACGGTGTGGCTGTTTATCAGTTCAATACAGATAGAATCATAGAGGCTTCAGAAGATGAAATTCTCCTTGAACTATATAAAAAGAAGAAAGAAGATATTCTGATTAGGATTGCTGTGCAGGAGTAGTATGATGATTAACTAACTTTTGAAGTGCCGTCACTGCTAATTTTCCTTTTTTTTGGAAATGAAGCAGTCTTTATTTCTAAATCAGATTGCATCACTTCTTCGATTAGTTCAGTGTAAACTCCTATGCCAATGTCGGTGTCCTCACCGAAATCAATTTAACATTCATTTTTCGTCAGTGAGGACACTGACGGTGACGCAGGAGGCGGTTATTTAACAGCATACAAAATTGATGATAGGTCTGGTGATGTTTCCAAATTATTTCTTTTTGACATGAAAGATGTTAATGGTGTGGTTATCTATTAACCTGAGTTCGATTAATCACGGAAGAAAGTAAGTGGGTGATTTACAGGGCTTTTAATGTGATTTCGTATCGAAAAGCACTTGGTCAATCTCCCTAACCAGTCCGAATATATTCGGAGTCTCCAAGAGGGAATTCTCCCTTAGAAAAGGGAGTTAGAGGGATTGATAAAATGGCTAACCAAGAAACAAAAAAGCCTCTCCAAACGGAAAGGCTTCTTAAAATAACAGCCCCGACAGGTTTCTAAAACCTGTCGGGGCTGTTATTTTAGTAACAATACTTATTCTCCTCAATCAATTTAACAGCAATTAATTGCCTTGCCTCTCTAGGGTTAAAAGCTTCTGTTTTAGTGAAACGTTTTAAGCCCATTAGCATCATTCTTAATTCATCGCCTTCAGCAAAAGAGTTAAGCGCATCTTTACCTGCTTTGTTAATGCGGTCGGCCACATCGTAAACCAATGTTTTCGCAATAGCAACTTGAGTAGCACAAGCTTCTTCGCTTTGCATAGAAACCATTTTTTCAACTCGCAACAAAGTAGATTCGGCAACATAGGTATCGATAATTAAATCGGCAATGTTGGTTAGTATCTCTTGTTGCTTACCAAGCTCCATCATTAGTTTTTGAGCAGCAGCTCCTGCTACCATTAAACAAACTTTTTTGAAGTTATTAACTGCTTTGTGCTCGCCAACAAACAACCCTGTCTCTTGCGCTCCAAAATCTGGAATAGACATTAGGTCTTTGGCTACTGCTTGAGCAGGCCCCATGATGTCTAATTCACCTTTCATGGCACGTTTCAATAGCATATCGACAATCAACATACGGTTGATTTCGTTGGTTCATTCAAAAATTCTGTTGATACGAGAATCTCTGTACGACCGCTCCATTGGTGCTTCGGCAGAATAACCCATGCCACCATAAATTTGAACACCTTCGTCAGCAACATAGTCTATACATTCTGAACCATATACTTTGAGAATGGCTGCTTCAACAGCAAATTGTTCCACCCCTTTTAACAGTGCTTTTTCGTGAGGCATGCCTTCTGCTTCGTATGCTTGAATAGCATCTTCTACATTTTGGCTACATCGATAAACGGCAGATTCTGTCGCAAAAGTTCTAATAACTTGTTCCGCTAATTTGTAACGAATAGCCCCATATTTGGATATTGAACGACCAAATTGCTCACGTTCATTAGCGTAATTTACAGATGCTGAAATGATGGCTTTACTTGCGCCCATAGCTGCTCCAGCTAATTTAATTCGACCTAAATTCAGAATGTTTAACGCAATTTTAAACCCATTCTGACGATCAGAAAGCAAATTTTCTACGGGTACTTTTACGTTATTAAAAAATACTTGACGAGTAGAAGACCCCTTAATACCCATCTTTTTTTCTTCGGGGTTAAGTGTAATACCATCGAAAGATTTTTCAACGATAAAAGCACTGAGGTTGTCATCAGTTTTACCATTTTCTTCAATTTTTGCGAAAACAGTAAATACATCGGCAAAACCACCATTGGTAATCCACATTTTTTGTCCATTTAGTAAGTAATGCGAACCATCATCAGAAAGTACAGCTTTTGTTTTCCCTGAGTTAGCATCAGAACCGGCACCTGGTTCGGTAAGACAATAACAAGCTTTCCATTCTCCAGAGGCTAATTTAGGAATGTATTTCGCTTTTTGCTCTTCGTTTCCATAATACAAAATTGGTAATGTTCCAATTCCTGTATGTGCAGATAAAGCAACCGAAAAAGAGTAACCACTACCTGTTACTTCAGTAGAAAGCATACTGGTTACGAAGTCTTTTCCAAAGCCACCATATTGCTCTGGAACGGAAATCCCCAATAGGCCAAGTTCGCCAGCTTTTTCTAATAGCGAAGGCATAAGACCTTCTTCCATGCTGTCGATTCGATCTAAATTTGGATGAATTTCTTGTGTTAAGAAATCTTGACAAGTCTGAGCAATCATTTTCTGCTCTTCATCCCATTCTTCAGGGATAAATATATCTTGACAATCTGTTTTTTTGATGAGGAATTCGCCTCCTTTTGTTTTGTTACTCATTTCTTTTCGGGGTATTGAGATTTCTAGATTTCAGATTATTAGTATTGAGATATAAGTAATGAGGTTATGCATTTAATTTTCTTTTTAAAGCATAAATCATCTTTTGAATCTCTTCAATTTCGTTTAATAGTTTAACTGCTTTTGTTTCTTCAATTAAATTTAGTGTTTGTGCAATAGTAATTTGAGTCTGTAGTTCGTATGCTGAGCCATTTGCAATTCCTAAAAACTGGTTGAATTCCTTATTTCCATTTCTCCCCGCTCCCTCTGCAATATTTGATGCAATGGAAACTACAGAACGTTTTATTTGAGATGTCAATCCAAATCTTTCATCGATTGGAAAATTGGCGACAGCAGCGTAAATTGAAGTAGACAATTCTATCGACTTTTTCCAAACCAAAAGTTGCTTTATATTATGCATATCTCAAATCTAACGTCTCATATCTTATAATCTCAATACTAATATCTACTTACAACATTTCAAAAATACCCGCTGCACCTTGCCCAGTTCCTACACACATGGTTACCATGCCGTATTTCTGTTCACGTTTTTTCATTTCGTTCAACAACTGAACGGTAAGTTTAGCGCCAGTGCAACCAAGTGGATGACCCATAGCGATGGCTCCTCCGTTTACGTTTACGATATCGGGATTCAAGCCTAGTTTTCTAACGACAGCTAATGATTGAGAAGCAAAAGCTTCGTTCAATTCAATTTGCTCGATGTCATTAAGCGTTAAGCCAGCTTGTTTAATTGCTTTCGGAATTGCTTCAATTGGTCCGATTCCCATAATTCTTGGAGGAACTCCAGCAACAGCATAAGTTACAAGTCGTGCAATTGGAGTAACGTTTAGTTCTTTTACCATGGCTTCGGACATTACCAGAACAAAGGCAGCGCCATCAGAAGTTTGTGATGAATTACCAGCAGTAACAGAACCCCCCATTGCGAAAACGGGTTTTAATTTAGCAAGTGCTTCAATTGTTGTTCCTCGTCTTGGTCCTTCGTCAATCTCGATAGTTGAGGTTCTGGAAGCCATTTTTCCTTTAGAATCGATGTAGTTTTCCGTCACTTCAATAGGGCAGATATCTTCTACAAAACGTTTTTCATCTAAAGCTCTCAACGCTTTCATGTGTGAATTGTAGGCAAATTCGTCTTGGTCTTCTCTCGAAATTTTAAATTCTTTAGCAACAGCTTCTGCTGTTAAGCCCATGTTCCAATACCAATCAGGATTTGATTGAGCGTACTTAGCATTAGGAGTTATTCTCCAGCCGCCCATTGGTACTAACGACATCGATTGCGCGCCTCCTGCGATGACACAATCATCCATTCCGGCCATGATCTTTGATCCGGCAATTGCGATAGTTTCTAAACCTGAGGAACAATATCTGTTTACTGTCATTCCCGGAACTTTGTCTGTGTCCAGCCCCATTAAGGAAATCATGCGCCCCATGTTTAGCCCATGTTCTGCTTCCGGATCTGCATTACCAACGATTACATCTGTAATTCTTTCTTTTTCTAATTGAGGAAGATCAGCAAGCAATTTCTTCATTACTCCTGCCGAAATATCATCCGGACGGGTAAATCTAAACCCTCCTTTTTTTGCTTTTCCTACTGCTGATCGATAGCCAGCAACTATATATGCATCCATAACTATGGTTGTTTATTTTTTGTTTTGTAGAGGGGAGTGTAAATACCGTATTTAGCCCCTTTAAATATAAATTTTCTACTCTTTTCTTCCTCTGTCTGGAAAGTGTTTACGAGTCTATTTGTTTCATGTAACCACTCCAGAATTTCCTTAACAGACCATTTTTTGAATGATTCAATTTGTTCGTCTGTAACGATGGAGAGATATCCGTCTTGATTACCCATTTTTTATTAGCTTTAATAGTGATTTAACATCAGACCTATCTTGGGCTCTGTTTGCAAATGTTTTCATTTCAAGTAAGTCGTCTACTGAAATTAAATATAATTGATGATTTTCTGCTTTTCTAACTATTTTGTTTTCCCAATACTCAGCGAAAGGTTTTGGAGTCTTAACAAGTAAATCAATAGCCATGGTATTATTAGATGGGTTGAAAAAGGAGAAAGCGATTAGATCTTTCTCTAGATACAACTTCTCTCTGTATTCGAAATCTTTTAAAGATTCTAGTTCAATCGGAATTGATTTTTGATACCCAATACCTGCTAATACATCACTAAGGGCAGATAAGTTTTTTGAGGAAAATTCTATAAGTAAATCAATATCAGCAGTCATTCGAGGGATGCCATGAAGGTTCATAGCGAGTCCTCCACAAATCAAATACTTGATCTGTTGCTCTTCTAAACGTTGAAATAACTCTAGATAATTCATTTTAGTTCCTCAATACCTTTCCAGAGGTTACAATGCTCTGAATTCTCTCCAATGTTTTTTTCGTTGTGCAGAGCTCGAGAAATGCTTTTCTTTCGAGATCTAACAGGTATTGTTCAGACACTTGAGTTGGTTGAGATAGAGGTCCACCACTCATTACGGTTCCTAGTTTTTCAGCAATTAGTGCATCATGCTCAGAAATATAATTCCCAGATTTCATGGAGTTCGCTCCAACGTATGCAATGCCAATTCCCTCGTTTCCGAGAACGGTAATATCAGTTCATTGCGTAGGCATTGTGTAACCTTTATTTGCCATTTGTAAAGCAGCTGCTTTTGCTCTTGTCAACTGATGATCTCTACTTACAATTACTTCATCTTTTCCTTCTTGTAAATAGCCTAAATCAAATGCTTCAAAACCGGAAGTGGCAACTTTAGCTTGGCCGATGGTTAGGAATTTATCTCTGAATTTATTTAATCGAATATCTCCATCTTTTATCTCATCAGATAAGCGGACTGCAAATTCTTTGGTTCCACCTCCACCAGGGATAAGACCTACACCAAACTCAACTAATCCAATGTATGTTTCCGCATTTGCGACTACTTTATCTGCATGTAAACACATTTCACATCCTCCACCGAGAGCAAGGCCATGAGGAGCGACAACTACCGGAATAGATGAATAACGAACACGCATCATCGCATTCTGGAAAGCGCGAATTGCTATGTCGAGCTCTTCGTATTCTTGTTCAACAGCCATCATAAAGATAAGGCCCACATTAGCCCCCGCAGAGAAATTCTGACCATCGTTAGAAATAACTAATCCGCGATAATCGTTTTCTGCCAGTTCGATTGCTTTATTAATTCCTTCGATGACTTCACCACCGATGGTATTCATTTTTGTAACCCATTCGAGGTTCAATATTCCATCGCCTAAATGGGTAACTGTACAAGCCGAATTTTTCCAGACTGTATTTGTATCGCGGATATTCTCTAGTACAATAAGTCCTTCAGAACCAGGAATTGTTTGGTATGATTTAGATTCTATATCGTAGAATTGTTTTGCCCCATTTTCTATTTTATAGAAAGACGTAGCACCAGAAGCAACCATATCATAAACCCATTGAGCAGGTTTTTTGTCGGTTTCTTCCATTAATTGGATGGCTTTTTCTACACCAACAATATCCCATGTTTCGAATGGTCCTAATTCCCACGCAAAACCAGCTTTCAGGGCATCATCTACTTTGTAAAGTTCAT
>JAESTK010000006.1 GCA_016763645.1 Flavobacteriales bacterium | reverse complement strand
TTTTTCCAATTTTTTAATCAATCCACAACTGAGAATGATTTAGAGAATTGTATTAAGAGAGTATCTTTTTTCCAATTTTTTAATCAATCCACAACTATCCCCTTATCCTTGTACTTGTTGTAGTCAGTATCTTTTTTCCAATTTTTTAATCAATCCACAACCTGATATTCACGATGCTTTTGCACAGAATAAGTATCTTTTTTCCAATTTTTTAATCAATCCACAACGTAGAGTAGATTGATTAAAAAGTGTATGTCAAAGAGCTGATTATGTCAAATGTATTCATTCCTTCTGATAAGTTAATAACTATTAACCGCATAATTTTAATTAACGAGCGTATACTTTAAATTTGTAGGGATGCATCATAACCTTTTTAGTGAAAACATCGTATTTTAATAAAGAAGTTGAGAACAACGAAAAGCAAAACGATATGAAAAGTATCCTGATTTTGCGGTTTGTTCTGATGATGTTCCTCTACTTCCCAGCTACAGCATTATTAGGTCAATGTCCGCAATTAAACGATGGCACAGGCACCCCAAGCAGTACACCGTATTGGATTGCCCCGTGCAATGGGTTAGATTACAATTTATTTGTTCAGTCGCCAGATAATATTGGTACATGGACAATTGATTGGGGTGATGGAAGTGCAATTGATAGCGGTCCAGACCTAATCCCACCTGCATTTATTACACATAATTATACAGCTGTAGTTGATACGCTTATTGTAGTTTTTACTGAAACATCTTCAGGATGTGTTGTTCAGGGAGTGGTTGTGATGGAAAGGCCTGTTACTGCAGAATTAGGTATTCCTGGAGGCGTATCAACTCAAATTTGTGCTCCAGACGATATTAGCTTTGTAAACAATACTAACTTAACAAGTGGGTTGCAAGTTTCTGAAACAACCGTTTTCACATGGGATTATGGCGATGGTAGCCCGATTGAAGTGTACGATTATACCAATTTATTGCAGCAGGTAACACACACCTATCTACCAAACACGGTTAATTGTGAAACAACCGTTATTCTAACGGCAGAAAATTACTGCGGATTATCGACCTCTACTTTTAACCCCATAGAAATTTGGGATGTTGACGAAGCCGATATAGATGCCTCACAAACCTTGCTGTGTTATCCTGATACCGAGGTGTTTTTTCAAAACGACCCACAAAAAAACTGCTTACCGAACAATGCAGTTCAACGATACGAATATTGGAACTTTGGCGATTATTGGGGATTAGGAACAGATTCTATCATCGATTGGTTGCCTTATGACCCGCCAGCTAGAGCAGGATACAATATTGCCTACCCAGGAGTTGGTTCGTACGATGTAATGCTAATCGATAGTAATTTCTGTGGTCCAGATACAGCATATATCACCATTAACATCGTAAATGCCCCTACCGCAGGCTTATCTGTAGTTGATGATACGGTTTGTGTAGGAGAGAATGTGACTCTTGTGAATGGTTCAGGTGGAGGAGCCAATTCTTATTCTTGGAATTTTGATGATGGACTGGGTTGGATTACAACAGGACCAGGAAATCAAACGCACTCGTATCCTGTTTCGGGAGACTACACCGTTACGGTAGTTGCAAACATTACAGGTGGAACAGCTTCATGTACAGACACAGCAACAGTTAATGTAAATGTATTACCTAGCCCCGTGGCGACAATAGCATTAACAAATAATAACGGTTGTGATACAATGACAACTCTTTTTACTGATGCGTCTTTTGGTGCAATTTCTTGGAGTTGGAATTTTGATAATGGTAATACAAGCACGGTACAAAACCCACCTTCTCAATTTTATAATGCAGTAGGTAACTATACCGTTACGCTAGATGTTGTTAGCGCAAACGGGTGTCCCGATAACACTTCATCCGTTGTAAATATTTTTCAATTGCCAGTAGTTAGTTTTACAACCGCTAATGTGTGCGAAAACCAAACGGCATTGTTTACCGATGGGTCAACTTCGGCTGCAGGAGACCCGATAATCAGTTGGTTTTGGGATTTTGATGATGGCAATACTAGCACCGCTCAACATCCATCAAATATTTACGCAACAGGAAGTACTTACGATGTTTCTTTGTTTGTTTCTACAGCATTTTGCAGTAATTCTGATACGGTTTCTATTACTGTTGAGCCAAACCCAATAGCATCTTTTACAGAAGATGCAACTTCGGGTTGCACTCCATTAACGGTTAATTTTACTAATACTTCAACAGGTGCTGTTTCGTATTTATGGGATTATTCGGATGGTGCAAACTCAACCTTACAAGATCCATCTCATACGTTTATTAATTCAGGAACAACCGATACTATTTATACCGTTCAATTGGTTGCCTCAACAGCGTTTGGTTGTACCGACACAGCTAGTGTAAATATTACGATTTTTCCTTCCGCTACTGCTGGATTTATACATAATGCCGTAACAGGATGTGCTCCTATGGATGTTACATTTACCAATACTTCTGTTGGAGGAATATCTTACAATTGGGATTTTGGTGATGGTAATGGTAGCACACAAACTAACGCTACGTATACTTATATTAATACGACATTATTTATAGAAATTTATACGGCAGAATTAGCAGTTCAATCTTCTAATGGATGTGTTGATACTATTACAGATAACATTACAGTTTATCCCGAATTATTGATTGATTTTAGCGCATTTCCCGATTCTGGATGCAGCCCCTTAGAAGTTACTTTTCCACCAGCAGTTGGTGCAGTTGCTTGGGCCTGGGACTTTGATGATGGAGGCGCGACATCAAATTTGCAAACACCAACACACACGTTTAGCAACTCAACAACAAACAACCAAACTTTTAATATACAGTTAATTGCGACATCACCCTTTGGCTGTTTAGATACTGCATATAACCCCGTAACAGTTTTCCCAAAGCCAACTGCTGCTATTTCTGTCGGAAGCTCAAGTGGTTGTCATCCTTTGGTTGTAAATTTCACTAATTCAAGTTTGGGGGCAACAACCTACTTGTGGAATTTTGGTGACGCAACAACATCTAATTCAACCTCGGGTTTGGTTAGTCATACGTTTACCAATACATCTTCATCGAGTGTTATTTATAATTCGAATTTAATAGTGCAAACGCCAGAAGGTTGTTCAGACACAGCTTATCAAGATATTGAAGTATATCCTGAAGTTACAGCAAATTTCTTTCGCTCAGATACAGCAGGTTGCCATCCTTTAACGATAAATTTCGTGGAACAAACTTCTGGAGCAACTGCTTTTAGCTGGGATTTTGATAATGGAAATTTATCTATCAATAATGCTCCATCCAATACATTTACCAATACCGGAGTAGTCGATAAAATATATTCAGTAGAGTTAATTGGCACCTCTGTTTTTGGATGTAGCGATACGGCATATAAAGATATTTTAGTTTATCCAAAGCCGACAGCACAGTTCAGTCGAAGTGCAGTTGCTGGTTGTCATCCTTTCAATATTACGTTTACAGATTTAACTCAATTAGCAACAAATTATTTATGGGATTTAGGAGACGGAACAACACCTACCACAGCCGGAGACGTGAATCATACCTATACAAATACAACGTCCTCGTCAATTATTTATGATGTTGAATTAATTGTTGAATCGGTGAATAGCTGTTGGGATACCGTTGATTACCCTGTTGAGGTATATCCGATTGTTATTGCAGAATTTTCTAATGATACAGTTGGTTGCAGCCCCGTTTCCGGAAATTTTGTAAACACTTCAACCAACACAACGTCCTACTTATGGATTTTTGGTGATGGTTCTTCAGGAAATGGAGTAGTGCCAACACATAATTTCACAAACAATGGAATGAATGATACAACCTATACAATTCAAATGATTGCCGCGTCAACTTTTGGTTGTTTAGATACAGCTTATGGGCAAGTATTGGTGCATCCAAATCCAGTGGCAGCATTTACCGCAAATCCGATGAGTCAATTGTATCCTGCGACTACGGTAGCAGTAACTAACGGAACCAATGCAGGAAATTGGCAATACGATTGGACTTTTGGTGATGGAGGAGTTTCAACTGCTCAAAACCCTATTGACCATGTGTACGCAACTTGGGGCGATTATACAATTAATTTAGTTGTTCAAAGCCAGTTTTGTAGTGATTCAACTCAGCAAACAATTATAATAATTCCCCCAGTACCTATTGCAGATTTTCTTGGACCGCAAGAAGGCTGTCGCCCAGTAACGGTACAGTTTCAAAACCTATCCCAATACGAAAATACTTGGCTTTGGGATTTTGGTGATGGCGCAACTTCAACAGAAGAAAACCCAGAACATACTTATTATAATGAAGGAACATATACTGTGAAATTAACGATAACGGGTGATGGAGGTACTGATACCGAAATTCAACAATCGATAATTGTGGTAAATGTAAATGCGATTGCATTTTTCGATTATGCTCCTTCAGAAGTAGTTGTGCCTAACCAACCGGTTCAGTTTTATAATTTGTCATCAAACGCAAATACTTACTTATGGGACTTTGGTGATGGAGCTACATCAACTGAGGAATTACCAGCACATTACTACTCAGAGCCAGGAACGTATAGTATAGAGTTGATTGCAGACAACGAATTTGGTTGCCCCGATACATTTCTTGTAGAAGAAGCAGTTTTTGCAGAGCGTTCAGGTGAGATAGTTTACCCTAATGCTTTTACACCAAATACCAGTGGAGGTAATGGCGGGGTGTACGATCCAAGAGGATATTCGAATGACGTATTTTTTCCAGTGCACGATGGCGTGATAGAATACAAAATGAGTATCTATAATCGCTGGGGAGAGCTAATATTCGAATCATTTGACGTAAATGTCGGGTGGGATGGGTATTATCTTGGGCTACTCTCGCAGCAAGATGTTTACGTTTGGAAAGCAACTGGAAAATACTCGAACGGAAATGATTTTAATGAAGCAGGAGACTTAACGTTGATAAGATGATGCGTTTTGCTAACATATTGTTTGTTGTGATGTTTTCACTTGTTTTCACCTTTGAGGTTAGTTCTCAGTGCGATCCAACAGTTCCTTCTTTTGTAGTAGACTTAAGCGGTAACGTAGATTCGTTATGGATTAGCCCAGATACCAGTAGAGTAGATAACTGCTGTGGAACAACAAGTCCAGATAGATGCATTCGATTTATTTTAACCCTGCATCCAGATGCTCAGGGAATTATTTTCGATATTTATTCTGGTGCAGTTCCTCCAGGAGCTTTGTTTTATCAAATTGCTTGTGGAGTACAATATCCTGTAGGAGAAATTTTATGTTTGGATGGGCCAGGGCCGCACGATATTACTTTTTGTAAACCAGGAAATAATCAGAATGAATATTCGATAAAATCTGTGCCAGCACCAGATATTTCTCCACCAATAGTTGTAAATGATGGTTGCCAAGACATTTTGTATGTGTCTGGTCTTGATGATACGACAATCGTTTGGCAATCTATATTTCCAGGTGCGCTTGGCGATTATGATTCTTATCTGGATTGTACAGAAGATTGTGATACTGTGATAGTCACGGCTCAGCTAGGCTTTCCAACATATGTTGATTTTGTTGTCTGCGGAATGCCTGCTGGCGGATGTGATATAATTCCTTTCTGTGATACAGTTCGTGCATATTTTAACTCGACTTTAACGGCACAAATTCTTCCTCAAAGCCCTACTATTTGTTTTGGTAGCACTGGTACTACCATTACGGCAAATGGTTCTGGGGGTACTTTTCCTTATAGTTATTTGTGGAATACAGGGGAAACAACACAATCGATATTTATAAGTAGCGTAGGGACTTATTGGGTAGAATTAGGCGACACCTCTAATTGTCCGCCAACTTATGATACCGTTGATGTTACCGAGTTTTTATCACCTATTATTGCCAATGCGGGAGCAGACCAAACAGTTTGCAGGCAAACAGGAGATGTGAGTTTATCTGGTTCAGTATTGTCAGCAACAGGCGGAGTTTGGTCAGGAGGAAACGGTGTGTACACACCAAACGATAGTAATTTAATCGCGACATATACACCAACCGCAACCGAATTGTCGTCAGGAAGTATAGAGTTGTATCTAACAACAGCAGGTAACGGAACTTGCCCTGCAGATGTTGATACCGTCTTAATCAACTTTGTCAGTTTCGACCCTGTAATCGCAACAAACGTTGTGAATGTAAGTTGTAATGGCTTTTCGGATGGCAACGCAGTAATTAATTTAAGTGGAGGAGAAACCCCCTATTCATATTTGTGGAGTACGGGTGATGTTGTAGATTCCGTTACAGGGCTTGCGGCAGGAAGTTATTCGGTTACTCTAACAAACGGTAATGGCTGCGATACAACTATTTTCGTAACAGTAACAGAACCACAATCGCTGAGCGTTACGCTCAACACTGCAACAGATGTTAGTTGTAGCGGTTTTTCTGACGGAGCTGTGGATATTTCGGTGGCTGGTGGTACAACAGCCTATTCTTACTTGTGGGATAGCGGTGAGGCAAGTGAAGATGCGGTACAGCTTAACGCAGGGGTTAATATTGTTACCGTTACCGATGCAAATAGTTGTATGCTAACTTTTTCTGTAACAATAAACGAACCATCGCCTTTAGCAATTACAATAAGTAACGTTAATTCAACTTGTGGAAGCAGTAATGGATCGTTAGATGCTATTGTTTCTGGGGGCACTACACCTTATTTGTATTTGTGGTCTAATAGTTCATTAACATCCTCTATATCAGGTTTAAATGTGGGTGTATATGTGGTAACAGTTCAAGACTTTAATTCTTGCTCTATTACCTCTTTAGGAAATATTAGCGACCCCGTTCCAATTACAGATATTACAGACTCAACTAACATTTCTTGCTTTGGAGGAGCTGACGGAACTGCTCATGTTTCGGCTAATTCTGGCACAACTCCGTATGTGTACAGTTGGTCTGGAGGGCAAACAGATTCTATAGCTACTGGTTTAGGTGCAGGAATTCATACGGTAACCGTAACGGATAACATTGGCTGTAAAAGTGCGGAGCAAGTAGAGCTAACCGAACCTAGCGACTTATTGCTCACAATCACGCAAAGTAACGTAAGCTGTTTTGGGTTGAGTGATGGCACAGCAACGATTTCAGCATCGGGAGGAACCACAGGGTATTCATATTTATGGAACACACCATCTACCAACTCTTCGATAACTAGTTTAGTTGACGGAATATATTCTGTTACAGTTACCGATGTTAATTTATGTGCAAAAACAGTATCATTAACTATTACTGAGCCTTTAGCGTTATCACTATCATATAGTTTTACTGATGTTTCTTGCAATGGTGGTTCAGATGGGACGCTTAGTTTGTCAGCATTAGGGGGCAATATACCTTATGTGTTTTATCTTGATGGAGCGCAGGTAAATTCGTTTGTCGACAACCTAGGTGCTGGAGTATATGTAGTTTCTATTTCTGATAACAACGGTTGTTCACTGCAAGAATCCATCACCATTACAGAACCACTAGCAGCTATAAACCTTATAATGCTTTCAACACCTATTAGCTGCTTTGGTTTAAGCGATGGCACAGCTACTGTTTCCGCATCGGGTGGTACAACACCTTATTCTTATCAATGGGGTGCAAATACGGGTAATCAAACTAATGCAACAGCCTTGAATCTGTTGACTAACTCATACTCCGTAACACTAACCGATGCCAATAATTGTGATGTAACCAATATTGGAACAGTAAATGTTACTCAACCTCAACAGCCTATTTCGGTAACGTTAACCCCGGTAAATGTCAGTTGTTTTAATGGTTCTGATGGTGAAATCATTTCACTTGTTGTAGGAGGAACTACCCCTTATTCTTACCTATGGAGCAACGGGGAGAGTTCAGGCAATATAAATCAGTTAGTAGTAGGAAATTATATTTTAACAGTTACGGATAACAACGGATGTCAATTTGTAGAAAATATAACTATTACAGAGCCAGGACCTCTCAATACCACAATTACTGGTATTAACACTACGTGCTTTCAGTTTAGCAACGGTTCAGCGTTGGTGTCGGCATCAGGCGGTACATTACCGTACAGCTATGTATGGAGTAATAATGCGACTTCAGAAGTAAATACAAATATTTCTGCTGGTAGCTATTCGGTAACTGTGTCAGACGTTAATTTATGCTCCACTACGGTGTCGATCACTATTTCTGAACCAGTAGAATTAACGTCAGTTATATCGATTACAGATGTGTTGTGCAACAATGGAAAT
>JAESTK010000347.1 GCA_016763645.1 Flavobacteriales bacterium | reverse complement strand
TAAAAACGCTTGAAACTTTTTGAAATTACAATGTTTTCACTATCAGCACATTGTTCAGATATTTCACTTAAAGCTTCGATACTCACATCCGAGTTTAAACGAACAGTTGTACTGAATTTTTCAGCACGATTAATTTTAGATAAAGGTACAATTGGAAGAAGATTATATTTTTGTAAAATAGTTTCTATTTTTTGTAAAATTAGACGTTGAGAAGGGTTCAGTTTAGATAATCCGGAACCAACCCAGTCAATCTGATTAATCGGACGATTTGTTGCAAGTAATTTACCATTACAATCAAGAATATTCCCTCTTAAGGGTTCTATTTGTTTGATTCTTGTAAAATTTCTTTGACCCATTTTTTCAAGTTGTTGATGATGATATACTTGCAAGTATAAAAGACGAGCAATAATAATAAGAAAAAAAACAGAAGAAACTTGTGCTATTAAATGTAGGTTTTTACTTGATTGTTGAGATGAATAACGCATTATTTTAAGGGTGCCATCATTGAATTAATAGGATGTAAGGTGTCATACATGTTTTGCAAATCCTTTGTGGTCACATGAGTATATTTTTCTGTACTTGATAAAGATTCATGCCCAAGTAATTCTTGTAGGGAGCGTAGGTCTAATCCAGCATTTAAAAGATGTGTTGCAAATGAGTGTCTAATTTTATGAGGAGATAGGTGTTTGCGCACAGTTAAAAATTTACTGAACATGGTAAATGTTTTTTGAATTGATCTGCTTGTCAGGCCAGTTCCTTTATGATTTAAAAATAAAGTTGTATCTCCGCGATCGTTGTATATTCTTTCTTCGTGAATGTATTGAAGTATTTTATATTTTGCTTTTTCACCAAATAAAACATAACGTTGTTTTCTACCTTTACCAGTGATTAAAATTGTTTTTTCTTCAAAATTAATATCTTCAATTTTTATTGTAGTCAGCTCAGAGCATCGAATACCTGTTGCATAAAATGTTTCAAATATTGCTTTATCTCTAATTGGACGAGATGATTTGAGTTCTGAGTCTTGTACAGTATCAAGTAGGTGAAAAATTTCATCTACTGTTAAATAGGTAGGAAGTTTTTTTTCTATTTTTGGGCGAGTTAGTCGAAGCTCTATAGCGATTCCAGATGATTTCAAAAAACGTTCAAATGAAGTGAAGCATGAAATTTTACGAGCGATAGAAGACTTTTGAGTTTGTTTGTGAAAAAGAGAAATGAGAAAACGTTCTAATGCTGTTTTTATAGAAATTTGTGGATCTGATTCAAGATTGATTTTTTCCCAAAAAGAAAAAAATTGGTTTAAGTCACTTGTATATGATTTGTATGTGTTTTGTGTTAAATTACGCTCAACTTGTAGATAAATAAGAAAATCAGATTTTTTTTCTATAGCATTAACGTAATTCATGCATTACCTACTGAATTTATAAAAGGTTATATTCTTTGCAGCGTCTATTTACAGATGATCTATTTACACCTAAAAATTGGGCTATTTTATTTTGGCACTTAAATTGAAGCCAAAGCATGGACATTATTTCGGCATCTTTTAATGCATGCTTGCCCAAATTAGCCGCTTTTAACAGTTTGGGATTAGTTACATTGAACTCAGGATCAAAATGCGTCTCGTGGAAAATATGATTGTCTTTTGACTTTTGAGCAATAAGGTGTTGAATTTTTGATTTAAACTCTTGCAAACTTGCAGGACGGCGATCAATTGATTGTTCTTTATCTTTTTTTGAAATTTGAAGTAACGTTGTGAAATTGCTTTTTTCAATCGCTTGATATGCAAATCCATTAATTAATTCTTGAAGTTCATGTTCTTCCATAGTGAGTAGTGATGGTAAGGTCAATGTTGTTGCATAAAGTTCTTTGTATAAAACTATAGAAAGTTTATTTTGATCAATGAGTGTTTGAGGGTTTTGACTTGTTGAGCATATTATTCTTACGTCACTGGATACTTTTTGCTCACTTTTAACTATGGTAAAGATGCCATATTTTATAAAATGTGCCAGTTTGTTTTGTGTTACTAGATCAAGTAATTCAATATTTTTGATGAAAAGTGTTCCAGTTCCATCCAGCTTTTTAAGTAAAGATTCTTCTTGGTCATTCATTAATATAGGATTTAATCCAAATAATTTAATTGCAAGATTGTGATTACTAGCAGTTGGTTTTAAATCAATGATATGAAGTGTGCTTCTTAAGCTAATATGATGAATGATTTCAACAATTGATAAAGGATCATCACTATGACTTTGTACTAAAGTAGCTTTTTTACCTAATGCAATTTCGAGTAGTTTAAGTTTGAAATTAAGTAATATTTCAGTATTGCTGGGAACTATTTTATTAATTAATTTACCAGATTTTGTAGTTTCAAGATAAAGCAAAAAGTCTATTTTTGAAGGATCTTGTAGCTGGTCTATTTGAGATTTAATTACATCAGAACTATCAGGGTAGTGAACTGTTAAGATAACTCCACCATTATAGTCAATGTGTGGAATACCGGTAATTAACAGTTGCTTATTGTTGTTGTCATGTAAAAAACATGATTGCATAGTTCTGAATGACTCAACTTGTTGTGCGAGCTTAGAAATAGTTATTGTTGTTGGGTGCGTTGATTGATGATTTAAATTAAGAGGTAATAACTTTTGAGATATTTCATTTCCAAGGGAAAATTTACCATTTTTATAAAATAGAATACCAACTTTAGAATTTATTTTTTGTTTTAATAAATCCTTGATGCTTTCTTTGTACTGATTCACTTCTTGATGTTTAAGGTAAAGTTCCTCTTTAACTTTTTTGTTTTCTTGTAAAAGTGTCAAATTATTGCTGTTGTGCATGATGTTAATAACACTTGCCAAAAATTTACCAAAAATAACAATCTTATTTTGTTCAGCGATGCTGTAGAATTTATGTCTATTGCTTTGATTGATTGTCAGGTAGGCTATAATCGTATTTTTATCATATATTGGTAAAAATATTTCACTCGAAATTTTTGTTAAAAAATTTGCAAGTGCATGTTGACTTTCATCAGATGTATAATAAGCATCAAACATAACTTCATCTGTTACTAAAATGAGATGTTCTTTCAGTAGATTAATTGTTTTATGATCATCATTGATAAAAGATTCAATAATATTATTAGTTAAATCGCATGAAGCACCATTGTTTGAAG
>JAESTK010000114.1 GCA_016763645.1 Flavobacteriales bacterium | reverse complement strand
GCCCACTTCGATTGGGTTTAAAAAATCCACCTTATTTACTGAGGCGGTAACGCAATAATTACCCGAATGCTTAGAAGCACAGGCGAAGGCTACTTGATCCATAAGACTAAGTACATAACCACCATGAATAAACCCACTAAAATTAGAATGAGAGGGTAGCATAAGTTGGGTCATGACTACTTGAGATGCTTCAATATTTTTATATTCCATGGTGCATATAATTATGTTTCGATTATTCAATTTTGTCAGCCCTTTGACCTTGTATGTTAAAGCTAACGTCTTGCTATGAAATCGTTTTTAATGTTTGATAGCAATTGTAAGCGAAGTTAGCGTTTTATGATGAGAAAGTCAAGCCAAGCGAATTGGAAAAAGAGTTGTTTTATTGCATAGTTTGGTAGCGCGAAAGACTTTTGTTCAGTGAACTTTTCTTTCGTAAATTTGGAATCCCCAAAAAACCCCATCAATGAAAAAATTATTAGTTCTGTTTTCAGTTGTTTTATTGGTCTCATGTGCCAATAGAGAAGAAGTGGTAGAGCAGACCTTTCCAGATGGAAGCAAGAAAATTGTAATGATTTATGAAGGTAGCGCAGCGCAGCGAAAAATTATAGCACAAAAAAGCTATTACATTACAGGGCAATTAGAAGTTACAGGTAATTTTGATGAGAATAAAAAACGACTGGGCAACTGGTCTTACTACTACGAAAACGGGAATAAATGGAGCGAGTGCGAGTACAGCAAAGGAATTAGGGATGGAAAAAGTATAACCTATTTCGAAAACGGAAACAAGCGTTACGAAGGTACTTTTGACAAAGACAAACAAGTAGGCCATTGGATTTTTTATAACGAAGATGGCTCAATAGCAGAAGAAAAAGATTACTAATTGATTCCAAAAGATACGATAGACGATATTTTTCAAGCGGCTCGAATAGAGGAAGTCGTTGGTGATTTCGTGCACCTAAAAAAACGTGGCGTAAACCTATTAGGTAATTGCCCTTTTCATGACGAAAAAACGCCATCGTTTACCGTATCTCCCACTAAAGGAATTTACAAATGTTTTGGCTGTGGAGAAGGCGGTAACTCTGTCAATTTTATAATGGCGCACGAGCACTTCACGTACCCAGAAGCGTTGCGTTATTTGGCGAATAAATTTGGTATTGAGGTCGAAGGAGAAGAGGTAACACCCGAAATGGCTCAGGAACAGAGCGAGCGTGAGAGTATGTATGTTGTTGCCAGTTATGCGCAACAGCATTTTACCGACACCCTACATCAATCAAACGAAGGCAAGGCAATAGGCTTAAGCTATTTTAAAGAACGCGGTTTTTCTCAAGAAACAATCGAAAAATTTAAGCTGGGTTACGCTATAGACAGCTTCGATGCGTTTACCAAAGTCGCAACAGATAATGGATATAAAACAAGTTTTTTAGTCAATTCGGGTTTAACAAAAGACAAAAATGGAAAGCAATATGATGGCTACCGAGGGCGAGTCATTTTTCCAATTCACAACCTATCTGGTCGCCCAATTGGCTTTGGTGGGCGAACGCTAAAAACGGACAAAAAAGTTCCTAAATATGTAAACTCACCACAGAACGTAGTTTACGATAAAAGTAAAGTTCTGTACGGTTTATTTACCGCCAAAAAGGCTATTATCCAAAAAGATAACTGCTATTTAGTTGAGGGTTATACCGATGTTATTTCAATGTTTCAGGCGGGAGTCGAAAATGTTGTTTCTTCTTCGGGAACATCGCTTACAACGCAACAAATAGCTCTAATTAGTCGGTTCACAAAAAACATCACTATTCTGTTTGATGGTGATGTAGCAGGAATTAAAGCCTCTTTTAGAGGTATTGATATGATTTTGGAACAAGGCATGAACGTAAAAGTCGTGCTGTTTCCTGATGGAGAAGACCCAGATTCGTTTGCTAAAAAATCTGTGCCAGGGGAGTTAGAAGATTTTATTACAGATAACGCTAAAGATTTTATCGTATTCAAAACCGATTTGCTTTATGCGGAAACAGAAGGAGATCCAATAAAAAAGGCACAGTTGATTCATGATATTGTTGACTCAATAACGCTAATTCCGGATGAAATTTCACGTTCAGTTTACCTCAAAGAATGCTCTCGATTACTCGACATTGAAGAAAGTGTTTTAATTTCTGAACTCAACAAAGGAATTCGAAAAAAGCAGTACGATAGCAGAAAAAAAGGAAGTGTTGCGCCAGAGCAAGTTTCTGTTGTACCTTTCCAACAGAAGAAATCCGTACCTAATGCAACAGATGAAATTGAGGATCAGGAACAAAATATTGTTCGCTTGTTATTGACATTTGGTAACGAAACAATCCCTGTTGATGTTGATGGAGAAATGCAAGATGTGGCAGTAGCTGCATTTTTAGTATATCGACTGCAACAAGATGATTTAACAATGATAAACTCTGTTTGTAGGGAGATTATTGCTGAGTTTATGAGAGCACTTGAAGACGAGAAAATACTAGAGCAAACACATTTTTTAAATCACCTATCGCCAGAAATAGCAGCTTTAACAATTGATTTAGTAACTAGTAAATACGAATTACATGATTGGGAAAGTAAATTGATTTACGTTGAAACCGAAGAACATAAATTAAAACGAGCGGTTGAAGGAGCTTTACATTCTTATTTGGAAAAACGGGTGCGAATAATGTGGCACCAAAATCAAGAGAAACTGAAAGCTAATCTTAGCGATTCTTCTGAAGTTATGTTGTTAATGAAAGAGCAAAAAAGGCTAACAGATTTAAAAAGAAAGCTATCTGCATCGATGGGTAGAATAGTGTTGAATTAACTTACTTTTTTGCAGTCAATTTTTTCTCCGCAGCCACTAAGGCGTTATAAGCATTTACAATACTTCCGGTAGAAGACAGTTTGCCAAATTTGGTTTTAACTTGTTCTTCTGAATTGTAGCCGGGTTGATATACTTTTTTTCTTTTGTAATTTGTGCCAGTGGTTAGTAGAATTTCTTTTAGCTCTTCAACTGTTAATTCTGGGTAGTACGACCAAACTAAGGCCGCTACACCTGTAACAACAGGGCAGGAAAAACTGGTTCCGTTTGCCATTTCATATTGGCTGTCGGGAACGGTAGAAATAATGCCAACACCTGGAGCATAAATATGTACGTTTTTAACTCCGTAATTAGAGAAGGTAGCCGACATTTTTTTGTCTAATAATTGGTCGTTTGCGCCAACTGTAATCCAGTTTGGGATTGTGCTTCCGTCATTATCAGTTGCATTTGGGTACTGGGTTACATTATCAATATTTGTTTCATCATTACCCGAAGCTTTTACCAACAAAACGCCTTTATCAGCGGCATATCTCATTGCTTTATTCACCTCACTTTCTAGAGGAGAATAGTATTTTCCGAAACTCATGTTAATAATATTGGCACCATTATCAACCGCATAACGAACCGCCAAGGCAACATCTTTATCCTGTTCATCTCCATTAGGAATAGTTCGTAACACCATAAATCTTACATTATCTGCAATACCTTCTACACCAATTCCATTTCCACGAATGCCGCCAATAATCCCAGAAACCATACTTCCGTGAGTAGCATCTTCGCCTTTTACATCAGAATTTCCATAATTTGTATCATTAATATCATATTCATCATCGCCTATTATGTCAGCTCTGGGAGTAAACTCTAGGTTGGTGTAATACTTAGTATATGTGCCGTAGTATTCAATTATACGATCTAATCTAGCTACATCAACACCTCGTGAATATAGCGATACGAGGGTGTTTTTATGCGCAATTAAAATAGTGTCGGTAGTGGTATATGGCTCAACGTCTTCGATGGTTAATTCTTCTTTTTTTAACTCTTTTTTAAGCGCTTCTTCTGCCGCAACAAATTTGCCTTTCATTTCGGTGTAACGAGTTAATTTTTCTCCATACTTTTCAGCATTTTCGAGTCGCTCCTTACTTGCTTTGGTGTACATCTCGAAATTAGTTTTGTCTTTTTCCGAAATATCTGCTGCGGTCTTTCCTTCGAATTGTGATGAAAATTTTCGAGTTATTCGGGTTACTTCCAAATTTTCCTTGTTGATATTTTCGCCTTTGGCGTTACCAATAAAATTCCACCCGTTAACATCATCAACATATCCGTTGTTATCGTCATCCTTTCCGTTGTTGGGAATTTCATCTTCGTTTATCCAAATTATGGTGGCTAAATCTTCGTGATAAATATCAACACCAGCATCAATTACAGCGACAATTATTGTTTTTTTGGAAGTCTTATCTTTTAATAATTCTGAGTAGGCTCTATCGACACCAACCCCTTGAATTTTGTCATTTCTCGGAGATAAATTGTACCAATTTAGGTTCTCTTTCGGAAGAGAATCGACTGTTGAAACTTGTCCGTATGATAATAATACCGGAAAACAGAGAAGGAGTATAGCTAGTTTTTTCAAGACAATTACAGTTTAAATTTGGTAGCATAAAGTTATGAAAAAATTGTAACCAACTCTATTCGAATAGAATATATTTAAAGTAACGAGCTGAAATAACCTCTATTTTTAGCGAAGCTTATTTTTCCCTTGGCTTATGTGCAGAGCGAATATCTTTGATATTTAATTGCAAAGTTACGTTGCCGTTCCACTTGTTTTCTTCGATGGTATATACAATATCGAACGGTACGCCAGTAGCGATTTTTGGATAGCGAAGTCCCATACTAAAACCAATACCATCCATTCTTAATTTGGTGTTTCCCGCTTGATAAATGCTAAGTTTAAGGTGAGAATTATCTGCGCCAATCGTTCTAGAATATCCGCTGTCCAATACTTTTCTTGTAATAAAAGTAGGTCTCATATTTTTTGGTCCGAATGGGGCAAGTTGGGATAAAATCCTAAAGAATTTAGGGGTAATTTCTATTAAATCGAGTTCCGAGTCAATTTCGAGAACAGGAGTTAACTGCTCTTCTGTAATGGTAGAAGAAACTACTTCTTCAAATTTTTTGCGGAATGCATTGATGTTCTTTTTTGGCAAAGTCAACCCTGCTGCGTACATGTGTCCGCCAAATTGAGTGATTACATCGCTACACTTTTCAATTGCATTATACACATCAAAACCCTTAACAGATCTCGCACTTCCAGATGCTGTTTCTCCATCACTTGTAAGGATGATTGTCGGACGATAATAGGTTTCGATAACTCGTGAAGCAACAATGCCAATAACACCTTTGTGCCATTCCGAACTATGTAAAACGCACGATTTCGCATTGAGTAAAGAATCTACATCTTCAACCATGGCGAGAGCATTTTGCGTTATGGTTTTGTCCAATTCCCTACGGTCTTGATTATCTTTATTAATGAGTTTGCCTATTTTTAAGGCATCTGTTTCCTTATCTGAAATTAATAGCTGGACTGCCTTTTTCGCATGATCAATTCGTCCTGCCGCGTTAATTCGAGGTCCAATAACAAAAACCAAATCGGTAATTGTTAGGGCTTTTTTAAGTTTTACCAAAGCCAACATACACCGAATTCCTGTTCTTGGATTGTTGTTTACTTGATGTAAACCATGGTATGCCAAAATTCTATTTTCGCCTGTTATAGGAACAATATCGCACCCGATGCTGATTGCAGCGAGATCTAAATATTGAAGTAAGTCATCGAATGGTAATTCGTTTTTTTGTGAAAATGCTTGAACTAGCTTAAAGCCTATTCCGCAACCACAAAGTTCATCGTAGGGATAATTACAATCGTCTCTTTTTGGATCTAAAATAGCAACTGCCGCTGGCAGTTTTTCGCCTGGTCGGTGATGGTCACAGATAATAAAGTCGATGTTTTTTTCGTTGGCGTAATCAACTTTTTCGTTGGCTTTTATTCCGCAATCTAGGGCAATGATTAATGAAATGTCGTTTTCTTCCGCATAGTCGATACCTTTAAATGAGATTCCGTAACCCTCTCCATATCTATCGGGAATGTAATAGTCGATGTTGTCCGTCTGCTTAGAAAAAAAGGAATAAACCAACGAAACGGCAGTAGTGCCATCTACATCATAATCGCCATAAATCAATATTTTTTCACCATCGCCAAGAGCACGTTCTATCCGTTCGATAGCAACATCCATATCCTTCATCAAAAAAGGATCGTGCAATTCGGTTAATTTGGGGCGGAAAAATTCTTTGGCTTTCTCGAAAGTATCAATACCTCTCTGGACTAATAAATTGGATAAAGGAGTCGCAATAGAAAGCTGTTTGGTTAGTTCGGTAACTATAGTTTTCTCGCCTTCTGGCTTGATATCCCACCGAGTATTTTTAGCCAATTGTAATCGATTTATTCATCACATCGGTCTGTTGACGAATAGATTCTTTATGAATAAGTTGGAGTAAAGACTTCATAAACTCTTCGTTTAACCCTTCAGAATTAGCCTGTTCCATTCTAGTTCTTTTGATTTCCTCCCAACGTTTTATTTGAAGAATGGTAACATTGTTTTCCAATTTATACTGTCCAATTTTTTCGGAAAGCGCCATTCGATCAACAAGTGTTTGGATAAGCGATTCATCAATTTCATCAATAATTTTTCGAAAACCAATCAACTCCGTAGATGTTTCAGCAGAAGATGCTTCGGTAGAACGAATGGTGAGGGTGTCTATCAACTCATTAAGCCTACTAGGTGTTACTTGTTGTTTAGCATCGCTCCACGCTTCATCAGGATCAACGTGCGATTCTATCATTAACCCTGTCATCTCCAAATCCATCGCTTTCTGGGCGATAGCTGCCAATAATTCTCTGTTTCCTGCAATATGACTGGGATCGCAAATAATATCTATTTCAGGGAAAGTAGCCTTTAACTCAATCGGAATTTCCCATTTAGGTACATTACGATAAGCTGTTTTTTGAAACGATGAAAACCCTCGATGTATCGCGCCCAGCTTAGTTATCCCTGCTTGATGAATCCTTTCTAAAGCGCCAATCCATAATTGTAAATCTGGGTTAACAGGATTTTTAACCAATACGGGAATATCAACTCCTTTTAACGCATCTGCAACTTCTTGTACAGAAAAAGGATTTACTGTGGTTCGTGCCCCTATCCATAGAATGTCAATACCTGCTTTGAGACAAGCTTCAACGTGTTGTCCGTTTGCAACTTCAGTAGCGACAGGTAAATTGTTGTCAATCCCGGCTTGTTTTAACCATGCAAGGGCTTCTACGCCCACACCTTCGAAAGCATTGGGGCGAGTTCTTGGTTTCCATATGCCGGCACGCAATACGTTAACTTTACCTGTTTGGGCAAGTTGAGAACAAGTTGTTTGCATCTGTTCTTCTGTCTCAGCACTACATGGCCCACTAATTAAAAACGGACGAGACTTAAAATCATTCCACTCGTTTATTCTGCTAAAGTTCATGTGGCAAAGGTAGGGAATAAGCTATTCGATTTCTATTATCTCTAAACAACTAAGCTCCTTGCATTCTTCGGAGCTAATAAACTCTGAAATCGATTTTGAATAATTTGTAAGCACTTTTTGGAGATTAGAAGTCGCGGTGTTTCCAATTCTTAACCAAATTATTTTTGGAGGGTGCCCTTTTAAAGTAGCCAAGTCATAAAAATCAATGTCGAATGTAACAATCGAAAATTTATTTTCTTTTGCGTATTGCCATATTTCAATGTCAGTTGCGTTCTCCAGCCCCTCAATTCTTACCTGAGAACAATTTGAAAAAACAGCCTTTAATTTATGAGCTAATCGATGAGAAATGTTCTGGTCGAACAATAATTTCATGATGCTAACCGATGTTTATGCTCACGGTCTGCGGCATAGGCTAAACAAGCGTTGACATCTATTTCGGTTAATTCCGGATAATCTGTAAGAATTTCTTTTTTGGTCATACCTGATGCCATCCATCCTAATATATCATAGACGGAAATACGCATATTTCTAACACACGGTTTGCCAAATCTAATATTCGGATTAATAGTTATTATTTCGGAAAAATGACGCATAATTCAAAGGTACTAAAATTTACGATGCAAGGATAGTTATGTAAAATTTTCTAAATTCACCACTCCACCACAATCTTACCAATCGATTTTCTGTTTTCTAAAAAGTCGTGGGCTTCGGCAATTTGAGAGGCTTTAAAATTTCCGCCAACGTGTGGTTTAATTTTGCTTTGCTTGTAAAGTTCAACAACAGCGTTAATTACACGTTGTAGCACATGGGGTTTGTGGTCAGCAATGCGGAGCATATTTACACCAATTATACTTTGCGATTTCATTAACAAGCCGATGGGCGACATAAATCCAAAACCCAATACAAATTTGAGGGTTTGGATGATTCCTCCCGAAGAACGTTCTGAGCCACCAAAACAAATAATTCTTCCACCATGAGCAAGAATCGTTTTGTCGCGTTTAAACGAAGAACCACCAACGGGATCGAAAATAACATCCATTTTTACATTTAATTTTTGGATGCATTCTGCAAAGTCTTCTTTTCGGTAGTTGATAGGAAAATCGACCCCTTGTTGCTTTAGGTAGTCTAATTTTTCTTGCGAACCTGCTGTGCCATAAATAGTACAGCCTTTTTGTTTTACCAATTGAATTAGCGCTGTGCCAACACCTCCTGCCGCAGCGTGAATCAATACATTGTCTCCTTCGTGTAAATTCACCATTTCAACGGCTGAATAGTAAGCAGTACAATATTGGGTAGCTAAAGCAACAGCTTCTCCATTAGAAATGTTTTCGGGCAACAGGGCTATGGCTCTTTGGTCGGCAATACAATATTCAGCGTACGCGCCAAAACGAGTGAAGGCAATTACTTTTTGACCGATTTCAAAATCAGCTACTTCTGTTCCGATTTGCTCGATTGTACCAACGGCTTCGTAACCGAGTACCGAGGGAAGAGGAGGAGCGTCAGCATATAAGCCATTACGCGCCATAACATCCGCGTAGTTCAGCCCGAATGCGGCAACTTTTATTAGTACCTCGCCTTGTTTTGGCTTTGGTGCGTCAATTTCTTTCGTTTGAAATGCAGAGACTGCAGTTCCGTTTTTGATGAGGTGTATTGCTTTCATTCTGCTCCCTTTAAAATAATTACTATTTCGCCTTTTACACCCTTTTTCTCGAAGTATTCAGCGACTTCCGTAACCGTTCCGTTTTTTGTTTCTTCGTAGATTTTGGTTAGCTCTCTAGAAACAGAAACTTGTCTTTCAGGGCTCATATATTCTGCAAACTGTTTTAATGTTTTTACTAAACGGTAGGGTGATTCGTAAAAAACGATAGTTCGTGTTTCTTGTGCCAACTCCTTTAATCGAGTTTGCCGACCTTTTTTGTGTGGTAAAAATCCTTCGAAAACAAATTTATCGCAGGGCAAACCAGATTTTACCAAAGCCGGCACAAAAGCAGTTGCACCGGGTAAACATTCTACTTTGATGTCGTTTTTTAGACACTCTCTTATCAATAAAAAACCGGGATCGGAAATGCCTGGAGTGCCAGCATCACTAACTTGTGCCATGGTTATTCCTGCAGCTAATTTAGCGATAACAGATTCTATTTTTTTGTGCTCATTGTGTTGATGCAGAGAGTCTAACGAAGTAGTAATCTCGTAATGATTCAACAGCTTTTTCGTCTGACGAGTATCTTCTGCTAAAATAATGTCAACCTCCTTTAATACGTCTAACGCACGTATGGTGATGTCCTTCAAATTTCCAATAGGAGTGGGGAGAATGTATAGCATTTTATAAATATTTACGGCTCACTAATTTGATGAACGATTGTGTAGTTTCACTTTCGCCATCCCAAGCAAATTGACCAAGGTTTTGCTGTGCTTCTTCCATTGATGAACATTGATTTAGCAAGTCAATAGTTGCTCCAAATTTTTTAGAATCACCATTAAAAAGTTCGTTGATAAATAAAAACTTATCGTTAATTCCAATTGCACTTTTTATATCAGAAATGGGTGTCTGTTGCAGTTTTTCGATAATTCCTTCGCCATTTCCACCGCCCAACGAATTAATATCTTGTGTAATAGTTTCTAATGGTACTTCGTTCGTTTGTGTGTTGTTCTCGGCAACTATTTCTTTAACAATATCTTCTTCAACGTCAATTTTATGCAATTCTGGAGGAGTAATTTCTTGTACAATCTCTTGTTTTTGTTCTGTTATGGAGGCACTTATTCCATCAGCAAATTGGTGTAAGTACTTTAGTCCAATTGCCTTTTGGTGTAGCTGTTCTATCTTCGAAAGAATTACTTCCAACTCTAATTCAGGAATTCTACCATCCGTATTTAAATAATCAGTTTTACTTTTTATTCGGTCAATTAAATTGAGCATATCTTGTGTTAACTCCCTTTCTTTTTCTGTCATCATTATCCGCTTTGAAGTTTCCAAAAGTAACGACAATTTCCTTAGATTTGTACGTTAACTCAAGAAGAATTATTAGTGAAATGTTTTTAGAAAACTCCATTACCGAAACACCATCTAGAGGGTGGATTGAAGTAATTTGCGGGTCTATGTTTTCTGGTAAAACCGAAGAGTTGATACGTAGGTTAAAACGAGCAAAATTTGCCAAACAAAGCGTTGAAATTTTCAAACCTTCGGTTGATATTCGTTATGATGATGATGAAGTTGTTTCACATGATTCTAACACCATAAAATCAACACCAGTTCCTTCTTCATCAAATATTAGAATTTTGGCTCAAAATGTTGATGTTATTGGAATTGATGAAGCGCAATTTTTTGATGATGAGCTTGTTAATGTTTGTAATGATTTAGCAAATATGGGTATTCGGGTAATTGTTGCGGGACTTGATATGGACTTTTCAGGGAAACCATTCGGGCCAATTCCTGGATTGTTGGCAACAGCAGAATATGTAACAAAAGTTCATGCTATTTGCATGAAATGCGGCAATTTGGCTCAAAATTCTCACCGTTTTGGGAAAGATGAATCACTCGTTTTGTTGGGCGAAACAAATAATTACGAACCCCTTTGTAGGGCGTGTTTTACTTCGGCTAGAGTAAAGGAAAAGCAATTATCCTAATATGGAAATTGGGTATGATATTTATTCCATTGCTAAAATAATCGATGGGAAAGTAATTGGTTCTCCATCGTCAAATAGCATTTATACGTTACTTATCGATAGTCGAAGAATTGTATCGACTGAAAACACTTTATTTTTTGCATTGGTTGGTGATCAACATGATGGCCATCATTACATTACGAGCCTTGTAAAGCGAGGGTTTAAAAACTTTGTGGTTTCTACACAGCAAGAGTTGCCGAAAGACTGTTGTCAGTTACTTGTCTCCGATACGCTTTTTGCGTTGCAGGAATTAGCAAAACATCACCGACAACAGTTCAATTATCCTGTTGTAGGGATAACGGGTAGTAACGGGAAAACGATTGTAAAAGAATGGCTTTTTCAATTACTTCAACCCAATTTGAATGTAGTGCGAAGTCCGAAAAGTTATAATTCACAAATTGGTGTTCCTCTTTCGGTCTGGAAAATGGCTAAAAATCACAAAATTGCTTTGATAGAAGTGGGGATTTCTAAAGTTGGAGAAATGCGAAAGTTGCAGGAGATAGTCCAACCAGCAGATGTACTCATTACTAATATTCACGAAGCGCACGATGAGAATTTTGAGAACAGGATAGTTAAAGCTCAGGAAAAAGTGGCATTAGCCAAATCTGCAAAACGTATTTTTTATTGTTCCGATTATGATGAGTTAAACAAAACGGTGTCCGAACTTCAAAATGTTGTAAAAGTGGCCTGGTCAGAAAATGATAAAAATTGTCATTTTTATGTAAAAAACATCAAAAAACATCAAAAATCAACGGAAATTACATCAATTTACGCCAAAAAATCGCTAAAAATAGAAATTCCATTTAATGATGACGCTTCAATAGAAAATGCGATTCATTGTTGGTTATATTTATTAGCAAACGGCAATGATAATACCATAATTGCTGAACGAATGCTAAAGTTAGTTCCTGTAACCATGCGTTTAGAATTAAAAGCAGGAATAAACGGAAGTACAATTATTAATGATTCGTATAATTCTGACATTGCTTCGCTGGGTATTGCACTCGACTTGTTGAACCAGCAGCAACAGCACGAAAATAAGGTATTGATACTGTCTGATATTTATGAGTCGGGAAAGGAATTACAGAATTTATATACAGAAGTGGCGGAGCTTGTAAGGGCTAAAAATATTAATCAAATAGTTGCGGTAGGAGAGCAATTGAGTCAAAATCAAAATTGCTTTGAAGCTATAAATGCTCGCTTTTTTGATTCGACAAAAGATGTTATTGATGCGTTGGGAACACTTCAGCTTGAAAACTCTGCCATATTGATAAAGGGATCGCGCGTATTTCAATTCGAAAAAATTAGTCGAGCACTAGAACATAAAAACCACGAAACGGTTTTAGAAATTAACCTAACAGCGATTCAAAATAACTTGAATTACTATCGTTCGTTATTGAAGCCATCAACAAAAGTGATGGTGATGGTTAAGGCCTTTTCGTACGGAAGTGGCACTTATGAAATAGCGAATGTTATGCAACATAATAATGTTGATTACCTTGGTGTCGCTTATGTTGATGAAGGAATTGCGTTGCGAAAATCTGGAGTAACGCTTCCAATTATGGTGATGAACCCTGAGCGAGAAGCGTTTCACGCAATGATAAAATACAAGCTAGAGCCTGAGGTTTATAATTTAGAATTATTGACTGACTTTATCGATGTTCTTGGCACGAGTTTGATGTCGGACGGTACGGTTTTTCCAATTCACATTAAGCTTGATACGGGAATGCACCGTTTGGGATTTCAAGAAAACGAACTAGGAGATTTAATGACTGTGTTAACGAGCACTGAAATTGTTAAAGTGCATTCGGTTTTTTCTCATTTGGTGGGAAGCGGAAACGAAGAACTTGATGAATTTACGGAATCACAATTCAATAAATTTGATTTGATGTCAGCAAAAATTGAAAACGAATTGCCATATTCTTTCGACAGGCATATTCTGAATTCATCAGGTGTTGAGCGTTTCCCTGAATCACAGTGTGATATGGTTCGCCTTGGAATTGGGGTTCACGGAGTCGCTGTTGCTTCAAAAACTCAACGAAAATTGGAGCAGGTGGCGGTTTTAAAATCGAGTATCTCTCAAATTAGAAAGGTCAAAAAGGGAGATTCAGTGGGTTATAATCGTTCTGGTATTGCAGAACAGGACATGAAAATTGCAACAGTTTCTATTGGTTATGCTGATGGGTTTTCTAGGAGATTAGGTAACGGTAAGGGGAAAATGATTGTTAACGGTAAGTTAGCCATGGTAGTTGGCGATGTGTGCATGGATATGTGTATGCTCGACATCACCGACATTGATTGCAAAGAGGGAGATAATGTGATAGTTTTCGGGGACAAAAAATACACTCTTCTTAATTTATCTAACGATTTAGAAACGATACCCTACGAAGTGCTTACTAGCATTTCGCAACGTGTTAAACGAGTTTATTTTTGGGAGTAGGATAAACTTAGGCTAATATTGATGTTAGTTCATTCCAACAAATTAAATTTCCGTTTTTTGTTTGAATAGATTTATTACCCGCATAGACAACGAAAGATTTTTCTGCGGTATTATTCGCAAGCGTGTTCCAGTTTATTGTAGTACGGCCACTTGGGCTTTTAATTGAACTTGCGTTACTATATTGAAGACAAAGCAGAGGAGTATTAATTTTTGCATCGGTAATTTATAATAGTGTTACGTAGGGTTTGTTACTCAAAGACGGTTTTTTTTGAAATGGTTGCTTCCAAAGAGATAAAAAACTAAAAAAACCTGCAAAAAAAGTTGCTCCGGCTTGACTTTCTAAGGTGTCTTCGTTGAGGTAAGAAATCAAAATAATGGCCATAAAAACGTAGAAAAGAGGATGCTGTTTTAGGGTTAATGGATAGACGATTGAAATGACAAAAAAGAGAAATCCTAAAATCCCAAATGTTACCAAAAAGGTTAAGTATTGGTTATGCGCACGTTTTCGATATTTTGTTCCCAATCCAAAATCATCTTTATCATATAGGTCTTCATATGCTTGTTGTACATCGCCAGTTCCTACTCCAAAAAATAAGTTTTCTTGGCTAATAATAAGTGCAGCTTTCCAAAATTCGAACCGTTGTGTTAATGAATTTCCACCAACCGGAATTCCTAATTGGTAGCTTCCAATTTCCCAAATGGTTTGGTGAATTCGTTGGTATAATTCTCCTCGATTCATTAATTCTACACTAGTAATTCCATTCTCAATGGCGTTGATTTCTTTATCGGTTAATGCTTCGATGCCATTTCTATCTTTACGAAGACCTTTCGAAGTTAAAAATCGATACATTGCCCCTTGAATGGTTTTCCCGTTTTTATTTTTTCCATCCCAAGAGAATGCAGAGCGTTTACTCCATGTTTCAGCAATTTCTTTCTCACAAATATGATGATATACATACATCCCGTTTTCTATTGAAACGGAGGTAGGTGAGTGATAATAACTATTTCCATGTGGGGTGATTTTGTCTAATTTAGAAACATCAGATGCTTCGACTAGAGTAAATTGTTTGCTATACATACTAGATGTCCAGTTAAAAAACAAAACAATAATTAAAATAGATAGTGCCGTGGTACTAATAAATATAATGGTAGAACCACTTTTACTCGCAAAAATAATTACCCAAATTAATGTGATTATTCCTAAAATCAGCAAAGAAGTAATGGCACTCATCATTCCAAGGAAAAAAGTTAGCCAAAGAACGGCAATACCAAATATTATTTTCGGTAGAGCACTATAATTTTCTTTAACAGAAAGATAAATGGATGAAAATATTGCCATGCAAATCATCAACCCAAATCGAATATGAGAGATAATAATAGACATTTCTCTTATATCGTTTACGGGCTTTCCAATCCATCCCCAAAGTTTAAATAAACATGCGATGCTTGCTACAATAACGGCAGAGATAAACAATAATAAAAAACGATTAAATTCTTGAACTGTTAATTGAATAGCTGATCCCAGCACAAACGGCAGGATTAGCAGTGGTAGTTTTGCTTTTATATCTTGAAGCCCATACGTGTAGTCGGATGTGTTAAATAGCCAAACAAGGTGCAGCGAAAATAAACCGATAATTAGTAATGCGCTTTTGTTGTTTTTTAACGTGCTGATTTTAGTTTTGTAATGACCTTCGATAATCCAATTGATGAGTAACACAAATTGTGAAATACTCATCATTGCCGGACTTAAAGGCATTCCCGTTAAGAGAATAGCAATTCCTAACAGATAAATTAAGCGATGAATCTTCGCAGGAAACATCCTTGGTTTAATCTTCTTTAGATTCGCTTGTTCCTGCCAAAATAGAATCGTAGAGCTGCATATTAGCCAATACTTCAACCGCTTTTTTCATTTCATTATCGTCAGCTAGTTTGGCTTCTATTCTGCCGGTTTGGTAGTAGTACCGAGAGACTATCTCGTTTCGTAAAATGAGTTCGAGGATTTTTTCATGTTTAATAATGTCGTTGTCTTTTTCGGTAGCCAATTGTTTTTCGAGTTCTTCGATTTGCTTCATTGTCGCTTCCGTACATTTTTCTAATTCGGCAACTTCTTTAAGCCCAACTAATATATGCTCGGTCTGAGTTTCGTGTTCGAAATCGATAGATTTTGTGTATTCAACAAAGGCAGCATATTCTTCGATGGAAAGCGAGAATTTTTTTGCTAAAACAATTGTTTCGTGGTCTAAACGGTATTTGGTAGCGTAATCGAAAAAGACGGTGTTTCGAAATAAACTACCTATAATTTGAGGAGAATCGGCTACTTCAATTTCAAGGTCTGGGGTAATTCCTTCACCGTCAAAAACAGGTCTTCCGTTTTTGGTTTCGTATTGAGTAATTAACGAATCTGCGACTTTCTTGGCCTTACCTTTTTCATCTTTGTCAGCATAATCTAATCGTTGAATACATCTTCCACTAGGGGTATAATATTTTGCAACGGTTACTTTTAATTTTGAGTTGTAGCTTAAAGGCATGGTTTGTTGCACGAGTCCTTTACCAAAAGAATTTTGCCCGATAATTACAGCTCTGTCTAAATCTTGTAACGTACCTGCAACAATTTCCGATGCAGATGCAGAATAAGGATCGATTAAAACGATAAGAGGAATTTTGGTGTCAAGAGGAGTATTTCTCGTGTTGTATATTTTATTCCAATCAGTAATTTTTCCTTTAGTAGTAACAACTTCTTGACCTTTCTCTATAAAAATATTAACGATTTCAACGGCTTCATTAAGCAGTCCACCACCGTTTCCACGAAGGTCAAATACTAAAGTTTCCATGCCTAAGGAGTCTTTTAATGTATTGAAAGCCGCTTTTACATCTCTGCTTGCAGTTTCGGTAAATGTGTTTAGTTTTATATAGCCCACGTTGTTATCCATCATCCCAAAATAAGGAACGGCATCGAGTGTAACTTCTTCTCTTACTATTTCTTTGATAAGAATTTCTTCCGTTCCGGGTCGTTTAATTTTCATGGTAAGAGAAGTGCCTGGTTCTCCTTTTAATATTTTACTGAGTTCACTAGTCGTTTTGTTTAGTGTTGATTTCCCGTCAACTTCAATAATAACATCTCCAGCAATTAGACCGCCCTTGTGTGCTGCAAATCCTTCGTAGGGTTCAGAAATAACTACAAAGCTGTCTTTTTTAGTAATCAAAGAACCAATACCACCGTATTGCCCTGTGGTCATAAAGCGATAATCTTCAATGTCAGATTCGGGATAGTAAACGGTGTATGGGTCGAGCGATTTTAACATGGCATCGATGCCTGTTTTCATCAGCTTACCCGGCTGAGTATCGTCAACGTAATAAATATTAAGCTTGCCGTATAGTGTTGTAAAAATATCTATGTTTTTTGAATGCTCGAAATACCCATCAGTAAAGTTGAACGAGACAATAGAAAGTACCGCAGTAATTCCAACTATTAATCCTAATTTTAATTTTTTCATAATCGTATTTTAAGGAACAGGGTCATAGCCATTTCCGCCAAACGGATGACAAGAGCCAATTCTTTTTATTGCTAAAAAAGAGCCTTTAAAAGCCCCATGTTTTTTTATCGCTTGTATTCCGTATTCAGAACACGAAGGTGAGTAGCGACATGCCGCTGGCAAAAGTGGAGAAATTGCAGCTTGATAAAATTTAATTATCTGTATCAATATCCAACTCATCTTTTTGCTTATACATTTTTGCTAAACGTTGTAAAGATAAAATTATTTTATCGCTTATCTGGGCGTAGGATTCCTCCTTTGTACTTGTATAGATAATGGCAAATGTTAGTTTCTTATCGAGCTTTTTTATATAGCTATAAAGTTCAAATTTATTGAGGCGATAGGCAGCAGAAATTTGTCTTTTTATTCTATTTCGGTCAACGGCTTTTTTAAACTTTTTTTTAGGAACGGTAATTAAAATTTGCGCAGGAAACTTAGTTTCAACATCATTTAGAATGTGAATAACTCGGAAAGGAAACTCAGAAAATGATTTTCCATTTGCAAATAAGAACTCTGTAGCTTTTTTGCTAGAAAGTTTTTCTGTTTTGTTAAATGTAGATTGCACCTGAAATAAAAAAAGCCGATAAATCGACCTTTTAAAAATTACTTCCTTTTATTAGCCTGTTTAACGTAGCCCTCTATCGCCATTGTCATTGAAGGTGTTTCCGGTGTTGGTGCTTGAATATTTAAGCTTAACCCATGAGCTTCGACTGCTTTGGTTGTAGTAGAACCAAATGCCGCTATTCGAGTGCCGTTTTGTTCAAACTTCGGAAAATTTTGAAACAATGATTTTATTCCAGACGGACTGAAAAACACGAGCATATCGTATTTTATTTCGGCTAAATCGGAAAGGTCACTACAGACTGTTCTGTAAAGTACGGCTTTAGAATATTGGTATCCGTTTTCTTCCAATAATTTAGGATATTCGGCTTTGAGGATGTCAGAACACGGGAAAAGGAATTTTCCATCTTTGTGTTTTTTCATTACATCTAACAAGTCTTTGAAGGTAGTTTTTCCATGAAATATTTTCCGTTTTCGGTACACTACATATTTCTGTAAATAGAAAGCAGTAGATTCCGATAAACAGAAAAACTTCATTGTATTGGGAATATTCAATCGCATTTCTTCTGCAATCCTAAAATAGTGGTCTACAGCATTTCTACTTGTAAAAATAACAGCGTTGTGCTCAAGAATGTTAACCCTTGTTTTCCTAAATTCTATGGCTCCAATACCTTCAACATGAATAAACGGTCTAAAATCTATTTTCAGATTGTGTTTATCTGCTAAATCGAAATAAGGAGATCTTTCTGATTCTGGTTTTGGTTGAGAAACTAAAATTGATTTAACCTTGTTCATCTGCACCCCAATTTGGTAGTTAGTAATCGTGAATTTTATGAAATTTTTAGCCTTGAATCACGCTATTTCACTCACAAAAGCTTTATAAATAACGATTAAAGGCAAAATTTCGAGGGTGCAAATGTATAAAAATATGTAAGATAAACTACCGACTTGATGCTTTAATGCAAGGGCAATCGACTTTGCTAATCTAAGACCAATAAGTAACAGCAAAAACACGAATGTAACTTGAATAATGAATTCAGTGTTTATCTCTGTGAAATTCAATAAGATAAGGGTTGGAATTAACGAAATTCCTGCAGCTAATGTATAGATTGAATGATTAAACAAATACTCTTGTGTTTCTTTTTGAATATCAAATGCCACACGGATAATTAAGAGGACTAGTCGTTTTACAATAAACAAACCAACGATAATGCCTCCCGAAATTGAAAGGAGTTGAAATGAATTTATTTCAAAAACAGCAAAAATGTTGTTTGCACTTAAGGAAAGCAATGATATGCAGAGCACATAATTAGCAAATAGCAATAAGGTTCCTTGGTTGGTAAATGTAGTTTTTTCTCTAAAATTCTGATTTAAAGTTCGGTCACCTAACAACGATTCGAAACCGAGTTTAATTTTGTTTTTTTCTGTTGAAATTACAAGCCCAACTAGCAATATAGCCATAAGAATTCCCACAATAGCTATGTTTTCAGTATCGATAATGTTTGGAACCACAAATCGGAAGGAATCGCTACCAGTAGATGTGTAAATGGGTTCGGAAATCATTCGGTAAAATTACCGTTTTCCAATGTTAAATACTCTAGAAATATTAAAGCCAAGTTTTATTCCTAGCCCTTTCCACGATTCTGTTGTATTAGGTAAAAAATTACTTTCTACAATTCCTGCCGCATTGGTGAGGGTTGCATGAAAAACATGTCCACCTGTTTCAATTTCCAAACCTATACCTAGAGGGTTAGAAAATCCAGAAT
Organism: Flavobacteriales bacterium; assembly: GCA_016763645.1. Lineage (GTDB taxonomy): Bacteria > Bacteroidota > Bacteroidia > Flavobacteriales_G > NORP312 > NORP312. The sequence continues at coordinate 1,232 of JAESTK010000114.1, read as the reverse complement.
TGTTCTGTCTATAAGGCGAAAAAATGTAGAAATAGTCGATTAATATAGCCGTTCGAGGCGAGATTTTAAACCGACCTCCAGCGCCAAGAGCAAGCATTGTATTTGCTTCTACGGCATCGTTGTTGACGTATTTACGAATAATGTTTCGATGATTAATTGTCGGAAGAATTTCAACAGAAATTTTTGGTCCAAATTTTCTTGCAATTATCAATTGATAAGTATAGCTCAAACGATGAACATTTTTCAAATAAAGACTATCCGGGTCTATCTGAGGAGTAAATGCCATTTGCGCTAAAAATGCGACTGAAACGGGTATTTTGTTGTTTACAGTTTGAGTAAGTAACCTGTATTTTATACTGCCATCGATTAATTCATTTTGTTTGCTTCGGGCAATACCTAGTTGGAGGTTGTCGGTTATACCATAGTCGAATGACATACGTATGTCGTTAGAAAAATCGAAACCGTGTAATCCATGAATGTCATATAAACCAATGCTTCCAAATCGATGCGCGATTCTAAAATCGAGAGTTTTGGCTTTAACCGTTTCGGTTGTTTGTGCGCTAATTAATTTTTGAGTTTTAAAAGTGGCTTGAACTTTTTCGTTGCCCAATTCTTCTTTTGTCTCTTCCTCAAGCATATTCATAAGGTCGTCTTGAGCAAAAGAAATTTGGGTAAAGACAATAAAAAGAATAGTACAGAAGCAGCTTATTTTAGACATATTTCGGAAGCTATTTTTTTGGTTCGTAAACGAACCTGGTTGTTACCTCAACAACTTCCGCAATGTTTTCAATAACGATTGATGGGATATCAATATCATGGTCTTCAAGTTTAATATCGAATTTTCCTTCGAAAATAAGTTGACCATCTTTTATTGTGATAGTGCCTTTAATTGTACGCTCTTGCTCAACGCCATGAATGGTAAGTTCTCCTGTTACAGAAGCTTCGTACGTGCCATCTTTAGTAAAGTCGATGTCTTCATTTATAGTCCCGTTAAATTTTGCAGTAGGAAATTTCTCTGACTCTAAATAGTTTTCATTGAAGTGTTCTTCCATTAATGGTTTCTCAAACTTGAAAGACACGATCGGAATAACAAACACCAACGTTTTGGTAGAAACTTTAAAAAACGATTTGCTCTTTTTATTAATCGCTTCAATTTTTTCGAGAGGAGAGTCGGAGTAAAACATAATTTCTGACTCAACAACTGCATATAAATCTTGCCCAATAGTAGAAGT
>JAESTK010000317.1 GCA_016763645.1 Flavobacteriales bacterium | reverse complement strand
TCCAAATAGCTGCTAAAAACGTAGTTAAATTTAAAGCTGGATCTGACCTTTCTACGAAAGTAAACTAGTCCAAATCTTTAAAGATTTATAAAAGCCTTCCCGATTAATCGGGAAGGCTTTTTTATTTTAGAAACATGAATTTTTTAACCCATCTAACTCAACAACAAAAAGAAGGACTTCTCCCCTTTCTTCTCGAATTCGTTTCGGAAGAGCGTAAAGCACACTTTGATTCAATAATTCCTCAACGTACTCGCCATTTAACTGTTGTACTCGAAGATATTTATCAATCTCAAAACGCAAGTGCCGTACTTAGAACTTGCGAATCGCTTGGTGTGCAAGACATTCATATAATTGAAGACAAACACGAATATACACTCAATCCAAAAGTAACCATTGGATGCGCAAAATGGCTACATCTACACAAATACACCAAACCCGAAGCGACAACCAAATCTTGCTTAACCGAGCTAAAACAAAAAGGATATCAAATAGTTGCAACTACACCACATAAAAATGATGTTAGCATTGCCGAACTTGATGTATCTAGACCTATTGCGTTGATGCTAGGGACTGAGAAACATGGATTAACAGATACTGCCTTAGAAATGGCGGACGCTTATGTTAAAATACCGATGTTTGGTTTTTCTGAGAGCTTTAACATATCGGTATCGGCAGCCATTTGCATTCAACAAATAATGGATAAATTGAGAAACTCTAAAATTGAGTGGCAACTTAGCTCAAACGAACGACTCGAACTAGAATTAGAGTGGTGTTACAACACCATAAAACGCCCAGATTTATTAGTAGAAAACTTCCTTGCAAGTGGTAACTAAAAAATTCTAAATTTGCAGACCTATTATAATTTAAAAAGAAAGCATGGGAAAAGGAGATAAAAGAACTAAAAAAGGCAAAAGAACTATAGGAAGCACAGGTGTATCAAGACCTTCAAAGCCTAAAAAGAAAGTTGTTGCCGCTAAACCTAAAAAGAAAGCTGCTCCTAAAAAAGCTGAGGTGGCAAAAAAGGAAACTGTTAAAAAAGCAGTAGAAAAAAAGGCTCCGGCTAAAAAAGCACCTGCAAAAAAGACCGTAGCAAAGAAATAAAGTAGATAATTCTATTTGTAATTAGCCTGTTTCAGCAATGAAATGGGCTTTTTTTAATTCTTCAAGTGAATTTTTTCGTGTAATTGCTCCTTTAAATAATTAGCTAACAATCCAAATTTGTATTTATTTGGCGCAGGTTGATGAATATAAAAATAGATATTCTTAATTCCTTTCGAAATCCAAAATACAATTTTTTCAACCCAAGCGTCAATGCGTACATAATCTGAATGATGGAGGTTAGCACCACCGAAACGGATAAACACAGTATCTGTAACTAAAGTTTGATGCAACACATCTCGCCTTCCAGGAACATCGGTAATACAAAGTGAAATATTTCTTTCCTGTAAGAAATCATACACCTCTTCACTTTCGTGAAATTCAACATTTCGAGCTTCAATTGCTAACGGTAAATCTGTAGGATAGGTTAACAAAAACTGCTTTATCATTGGCCAACGTTCCATCTTAAAATAATTAGGTAGCAACATGTAAGTCATTCCAGCTTTTTCGCCAAATTTATCAAGGCATTGTAAAAATTTATCGGTCTGCACTTGCCCGCCCATATCGTTCATATTCTTACGATGTGTAATCACCTGAGGCATTTTAAATGAAAATTTGAAATTATCACCAACTTTGTTTATCCACGATTCTTGCGTAGAAAGTGATGGCACACCAAAACGAGTTGAATTCACTTCTATACAATTAAAGCTCTGACTATAAGCAGATAAGAAATCTTTCTGTTTCGTTATAGCAGGGTAAACTGTTCCCACGAAAGACTTATCACTAAAAACTGGTCCTCCTATATAGAGGTTTGTTTTTTTGCTTGGAGATAAACCTGCGAGTAACTTCGTTGTTCTTGAGTCATCTTTTGGAAGATGAAAATCTATTCCATCAACATTTTCGAGGTAACCGAATTTCATACTTCTTTGTTAATTATATTCATACTTCGACTCCGCTCAGTATGACACAGACTACAAATCTAAAACTACCCCAACCGGGCAATGATCTGAACCTTCATAATCTTTAAGAATAAATGATTTTTTTACATTATCCATTATCGATTGGCTTACCAAAAAATAATCTAAACGCCAGCCAATATTTCTTGCCCTTGCTTGAAAACGATAACTCCACCAACTGTATGCAACTTCATCAGGGTGCTGCTCTCGAAAAGTATCGATAAAACCATTTTCTAGGTAACGCGAAAATCCATCAATTTCTTCTTGCGTGTAGCCCGATGTTTTGTTGTAATTCGGTTTGGGGTTTGCTAAATCCATCGGTTGGTGAGCTACATTTAGATCGCCACAAAGCACTACGGGTTTCGTTTTTTCTAATTCTTTTAAATGCTTCAACAAATCCACATCCCACGTTTGTCGATAGGGCAATCGTTTCATCTCGCTACTCGAATTGGGAACATAAGTCGTTACCAAATAAAAATTATCAAACTCTGCTGCAATTACTCGTCCTTCTTGGTCGTGCACCTCGATACCAATATCGTTTGTGACGGAAATTGGTGCTTTTTTAGTCAAAATAGCCGTACCTGAATACCCTTTTTTTACTGCCGAATTACTGTAGAAATGGTAGCCGTAATCTTTAATTACTTCAGCAACTTGGTCGTCTTGTGCTTTGGTTTCTTGTAAGCAGATAATGTCTGCACCGAGTTGTTCTAACTGTTGCTCAAATCCTTTTTTGGCGATGGCTCTAATGCCATTTACATTCCACGAAACGATGTTTACACTCATTGTTTTTCTGTTTTATTCTCCTCAGCCGAGGCTATTTTAATTTTATACAATGCGAATACTGAAATTATAACCAACAATGGGTCTAAAACAACAAACCAAAGTGGAGGTGTAACATTCATCATCAACATATTTGATAAATCCGCAATTGTGGCTAAAACAAAAAATATTCCAACAATTATTCCTGCAAGCTTTTTGCCCTTATCAACTCTGATGGCTGTAACTCCTCCGGCAAAAGCACCCAACGAATGAGCAACAATAACCAGTAACAAAGCTCCAATAGGCGATGAATCGAAATACACTTTGTAGGTAGCGCTATCACTCACTGAGGGCGGTGGATAAATTGAATGTCCTATCATTTCGAATACCATAATACCTACGAATCCCAATGCTAATCCAGCAAAAACAGCTAAAATTGTTCTTCCCATTCCTACAACTTAAAGGGAGCTCCTTGCCCAATTTCACAATAATTACGAAGGCTCACAAAATATCTACCCCAACTAAAATTGCAATGAGCGAAGAAATCTGTTTGCTCTGCCCAGCCAGAATGAGTGAATTTTACTCTTGTTTTTCCTTCGTTTTCTGACAACTCAAAAGTTGCTTCGGTTTCTAGCCACTCAGGGTGCGCATTTATACATTTCCATTTATAGAATGTATTTGCATTTGATTCTTCAACTCTAAAATCGACAAAACCCCTTCCTCCAAATCGGAATTCTATTACCCCTCCTATTTTATCACTACCAGATGTTTGTTCTGTCCACCATTGTTGCAAACCATTAATAGTCGAAACTGCCAGAAACACTTTTTCTCTTGGCGCATCGATGTGAAATAGATGTGTTATAGCTGCCATTATTCTTCTGAATAGTAGGCTAACATTGGCTCGAAATAATATTCTTGCCAACCCTGCTTGTATTTTTCACCATCTCCATCTGGCATATTCCATTGGTTTATCGTGATTTTACAACCATCCGAACCATCTTCAAAAGTTATCTGTAATTGGGAATATTCTGCACCCTCATCAAATTCAGACGTACGCCACGACATTTGAATCAATTGGTTTTCGCTTAATTCAATAATTTCTCCTGAGATATAACCATCCCAAGCGGTATGTTTACTACCTACTTCTTTTGCTATTTGAGCTGCACCTCCCGTCATTTCGGTATGCCCTTTACTCGATAGCCAATCGTTATATATCGTAGTAGATTTAACGGGCATTACAGCAACTACTTCAATTTTTTCCATAGCAAAATTCTTTCATACAAATTTAACCGATTAAGCGAGAACTCAAAAATAATTAGAATTCCACACTTCGCTTTGTTTATAACTCCATTGCCTATAAGTTAATTTTTTACTATCTCACTCTACATTTGCTATATGTTAAAAAGGTATTGGGATAACACACCATCTTATTTGAAAAACAAATACGTTTTAACGATTATCGTTTTTTCATTTTGGATGTTGTTTTTTGATCAGCACAATTTAATATCTCAATTACAATTGCAAAGCGAATTAAGCCAATACGAAACTGATAAAGAGTATTATCAAGATAAAATTACTAGGACAGAGCAAGACCTTAACAATCTTTTAACAAATGAAGATAATCTTGAAAAATTTGCTCGAGAAAAATACTTAATGAAGAAAGACAACGAAGATGTTTTCGTTATAGTAGCTGAGTAATTTACTTTTTAATCAACTTCTGAGTCTCCACTACCCTGCCATCGAGCGATAAGGTTACAAAATATATTCCTGACGTTTCTATGTAATTTGAAATCTGATAAGTGTAAATTCCTGCTGCTTTTTGAGCATTTTCAAAATCTTTTACCAACCTGCCTTTTACATCAATAATTTGTATGCTCACCAATGATTCAGCTACAATTTTAACTGTGATAATGGCTTTTTCAGCATACGGATTTGGAGAAACAGACAAATTATTTTTCGAGTTTACTGCCTCCTCAACCGAATTGAACCCACTAACATTTACACTAATGTATTCTACTCCTTTAACAGCATACGTATTTAAATCAAAGTACTCTATTTTGATAGAGTCAACGAATTCTATATCGGCTTCAGCTAACACTCCATACCGCTCACCAGGATATACGTAAACCGTATCAGTGTATTCTACCTGAGGCAATGATCTACCGTCTGAGGCTATTATTTTAGAATTTAATGCCGTTGGTAAAATTACTCTATTACCGTAGTATCCTATGTTGGTCAGTCGAATATAATTACGACTTGCAGCTTGCGTATTTAACTCCACAGAATTGTCTATTAATTGCTGCCCTGAAGAGCCATTTACCAAAAAAAACTGTGGATTATATATTGGTAAAGGTGCTGGAGTTACAGCCAAAGAAGTATCATAGGGATGATTTAGAACCGAATCGGAATGCCAAACCGTATCAATTTCTGACATGAATAACGATAGCTCTTTATGGTAATATGGTCCTCCATTCCAGGTTGTGTTACTTCCATCTGACGGACGAATAATAACCAAACCATACATACCTGCCTGAACATGAATTGGCGATTCTACATGGCAGTGATATAAATATGTACCTGCATGGGGTGCTTTAAAATGATAGTAACCATGGTCCATGTGCTCTACCTCAAATGATAGCTGCGGGACACCATCATTTTGCTGATTTACATCTAATCCATGTAAATGAATTGTATGTGGAGCACCTTGAGAGACATTAAATAAGTCGATATGGACGGAGTCTCCCTCATTAGCATAAATTGTTACTCCTGGCACATCGGGCTGCGAGCCTAAATTTTCTGCGAACCCAAAAACCCTGATAGTGTCTCCATTATCTAAAATCTTTATCCCCGTGTTTCTTACAATGAGCATTACGTTTACATCGTTTTGCGCAAAGACATTAACCATACAGAAAACGAAGACAAAATAAGATGTTAACAGTGCTTTCATCATTATTGAATTAGCATTGTAATAAACATCCCCATGGGGTAAATCCCCCCACCCGAAACGGTTACAAGGTTATGGTCGTGTACAGGATATTCTCCTGTTTTATCTGGAACCAATTTCAAAACTAACCCTTCTAAACTATGTATAGGAAAGGTATCTTTACTTCGGCCAACATGAGCGGTGTATTTAGACGAATACATAATTTCTAAATGATAACCATGAAAGTGCATTGAATGTATCGACTGCCCTGTATTTGTAATGTATAGATATATGGTTTCGTTTACCGAGCCCGTTACTCTCGCTTTTGTATCTATATTAATATTTGGAGCGCTTTCGCCATTGATTGTAAAGTAATCGGGGTAATACGATTGCCAATCTACTGAGTATCCTTTTGCAATGGTATCATTATATGTTTGTTGATGCTCTTTTATGTTCCAGTAGAACTTACTAAATGAGTTGTCGCTCACTACTATCATGCCCGACAAGCCCATATATACATTGTTGGGATAATTATAGCTATCGTAATAAACGAATACCGATTCTGATGAAAATGAACAGGTTACTGTAATTGAATCTCCAGGTTGAATTTCACTATCAACACCTATGTAATTCTTAACATTAAATCCATGAACAATTGTATCGTTATTTATTATTTTCAGCTCAAGGTTATCGTCAACTCCAACCTCTATTATTGCATTTTCCTTAGCAAAATTTTGCGTTCTATTAAACGCCATGTAGGCAAATGCATTACCATCTGATGCTACAAATTCTCCCCTGTTGATGTATAAAGTTTCAGACACATCTACTGCTCGTGTTGACAATACAGCACAACCAAACACTAAAAGTGTAATTATTTTTTTCATAAACTAATCGCTAGAAATAAAATAAGGAATAATACTCCTTATTCCTACTATAGAATTACTTCAGCGTTACTTTCTTCGTAACTAAGTTTCCGTCAATGTCTTTAATAGCTATGAGGTATAATCCTCTGTCTAAACTAGATACATCGATTGATTTAGAGAATGTTTCACTCATTACTTTTTCGCCAAGTAAATTATAAATCGAAATACTGCTTATGTTATCTGACTCTATATATATAACATCTGAAGCAGGGTTGGGATACACATTTATAGTTGTTAATACGTGTTTATCAATACCTGCTGCAGCTTCACTTGCCTCAAGCACACCATTTCCGTTCTGATCATATGCAACTTCGCCAGAACCTATAATTCCATTACCGTTTAAATCTCCTGTAGCTTCTCCTATTCCAATTGTAAAATCTCCATTAATGTCTCCAGCAATTTCACCGTCTGTTATTGCTCCATTTCCATTAGAATCACCTGCGATTTCACCATTATTAATAATTCCATCCTCGTTTAAATCTCCAGAGATTTCTCCTAAATCGATAACACCATTACCATTAACATCGCCAGCTAAAATCCAAACTAATTTCCACGAAACAGTATCTCCTCTAGAGAAATCATTCATATCGTATACGTAAATCTCAACTGTACCTTCTCCGTAAAAAGACCCAACCGTAATGTTCAGTTTAAAGAATCCATGAGTGCCGTTTTCCGCCTGAGATAAAGATATTGCATCCATATCACTAGTAGTTGGGATACCTACGTGACATTCTCCGTAATCGCATAAAGAATAAGACCAATTGTTAGAAAAGCTATTTGAAATACGCTTCCATCCATAATGTATAGCCTCTGGCGAATCTGTTTCAATTTTTATTTCGTAAGCTTCGTAATTTTCCTGGTCTATAGTATCAACAACGTGTTGACCGATTGGGTAATTGAAGTTTTGCGCAAAACATATAGATGTAATTGCTAAAGATATAATTGACAGGTAAACAGTTTTCATAATTTGTTAGTTTTATTTGATTTTCAATACAAGCCTATACAACGAACCACACGCAAAGGTAGTGATAATATACAGATGCATGACATCAAAATGTATTTCAAGTTGGATTCTTAACTGTAAGATACTCAAAAGAGATGAGTCAGGTAATCGTTTACCGATTCAATAAAATATAACACAATAGCCGGTTTTAACGCTATGGTAAAAACAACTCCAAACAGGGCGCCCCATATATGAGCATCGTGAGCAATATTATCGTTACTTTTTTTATCCAGATACGCTTCGAGTGCCAAATAAATAAAGCCAAAAATAAATGCAGGAATACTTATTGGAATAAACATAATTCGTAATCCTGCTGTTGGCATAAAAAGTATGGAAGCAAACAACACTGCTGAAACGGCCCCTGAAGCCCCTACAGCATTATAATGGCTGTTTTCGCTGTGTTTTTTATATGCTGGCAGCGCTGCAAACATAATTCCACCAACGTATAGCATTCCGTATAAGAAAATTCCTTTTGCACCAAAAATCCCAATATAATATTCTTCGGTAATTGTACCGAAATTATACAGCACGTACATATTAAAAAACAGGTGCATATAGTCGCCATGAATAAGAGCATGACTAAATATTCGATACCATTGCTTGTTGTGTTTTACAACATAGGGATTGTACTGAAATCGGTAAAAATATTCTCGTTTATTAATCGCAAAGAGAGAAACCGAAACGGTAACTATAATAATTAAAAGAGTGAGGCTTAACTCCATGGGACTATAATTTTTTTAGAGTAAAATTCTTCAACATTTCTGACGTAAAAGAGCTTTTATCAAGAATATTAATGTCTTCAGATACGGAATGAAAACCCGCTGCTTCAATATACAAATTGTACTCTCCTGGAGGCAGAATCATTACGTATTTCATGTTTCTAAGGTTTGGCAGATAATCACCAACAATATCTCCTGTTTTAATATCGGTAATTGACAAGAAAGCATCTTCAGCACGGTTATTCGTATCGTCAGTTTTAATGTAGCCAGATATTACAGTATAGTTTGGCTCAATTTTATTGAATATAACCCTATATATGTCCATATCGCCTTGTCCCTCTTGGCGTATTGCCGCTAAGTAACTGTAGCGACCATTATCTGATACTCTAAAATTCATATCATCATATGGGGTATTAATTGGATACCCGATAGAACGAACGTTTCCGTAATGCTTCGTTTCTCCATTCCATTCTGCTTTAAAAATGTCGTACCCACCCATGCTTACATGACCTTTGGAACTAAAATAAAGTATCTTCCCGTCAGGCGAAAGGTTTGGAAAATCTTCATCAAATTCGGTATTTACTAGTGGCCCTATGGTTTTCGATGGTCCCCATCCACCAATTGGAAGTTTTTTAGAAATGTACAAATCCGTACCGCCTCGGCCTCCTTTTCTATCGCTCGCAAAAATAATCGTATTACCATCTGCAGAAATGGTAGCCGATATTTCATGATTTTTAGAATTTATCGTTTCTTCTAATTCAATCGGAGTTTCGAAACCATCTCCTTCGCGAGTGGTAATAAAAAGGTTTCCGTTACCACTTTGGTCTTCTTTAAAAATAAGCATTGTTTTGCCATCAGCAGACAGCCCAACAATTTCCTCATTGGCTTCATTATCGTTAATGGATGCTCCCTATGGTTTTGCTGTCGTAAATTTACCATCAACAACCGTAGAAATATAAATATTAGAAGCAAAAGAGCCATTTTCGCTTAAGTAGCTACCATCATCGCGAGACGTATTAAAAATAATTAATGATTCGTCAACGGGTATAAACGGGTAATAATCTGGATATATAGAGTTTACTGCCTCTCCCAAGCTTTCGAAGGTTACATCAACAGGGTACTTCATTAATTCTTTTGCGTTTTGACAGTATTCAATTTGTTTTTGAGTTTCAGCCCCTGAAGATGCTGTTCCTCCTCCGTTTGCCAAAAAGTCGTAAAACTTTTTTTCAGCTTCCGTAAATTTACTTGCATAGCTATATGCTCTTCCTAATAAATAATTGGCGTTGTTATCGAATTCTTCTTGTGTAACAAATTTTTCTAAATAGTCTATAGCTTTGGTTTTATCAAGATTGGTGTTTAAATAACACACCCCAACTTTATAGTTTATTGCCATATTTTCAGCATCTTCTTCGATTATTTCGAGGTAGATATCCAGAGCTTCTTCAAAACTTTCTGAGTAGAGTAAATTATCCGCATCTTTTATGGTGGATTGTCCGAAAACAGCTCCAGATAATACTATGAGTATCAAACCAATGAAAATTCTATTTGCCATATTTTTCCTTTTTATTCGAAGCGCAAAATTATAATTTATATCTAAAAAAAAACAGCCCGTTACTGGTAAATCAATCTCCCTCATAATACCTGTATTTTCACGAAGAATGGTCTGCTACAATTACCCATTGCCCATCTATTTTTTTCCAATTGAGTGAAAAGTGCCCACCAATATTTTCTTTAGTCTTACGACTGAGATGCCATTTACCTATGAGTAATACTACATTTTCCGCCAACAATTCAGTTGATAAAATATCGAAAGTTAATTGCCCCATCGTAGCTTTATCGGGGTAAGATGTTTTATAGTTATCCAATGTTTGCTGCCAACCATAAGTAAGCCCTTTACTACCAATAAACTTGAGCGAATCAGACTTCCAATAGCCTTCCATAAAGCAATTAATGTCGCCCACATTCCAACAGTTTTCTTGTTGTGCCATTACATTGTGAATGGCGGCTTTGTCCTCTTTAGAAATTTGGGCATTGCAACTTGAAAAAGCTACCATAAAAACGAAAATAAAAACTACTTTGCTCATTCTTGCTGGATATAAATTTAACGAACTGTACAAAAATACTACTATTTGGTTGCTCTTGTTATTTCTCTTTTACCAGGTGGTCCTGGGGGATTCTCAATCGTAAACCCCACCGATTTCAACCTTCGTTTCACAACACCTTTGGCGCAATACGTAACCAAAATTCCTCCCGCTTTTAGTGCCGAATACATTTTCTTAAAAATAGTTTCAACCCATAATTCAGGTTGAGATTCAGGGCTAAAAGCATCGAAGTATATGAGGTCATACTCCTCTTTTTCGAACTCAAAGGTAATTACATCATTATTTAGTTTAAGTAAACTATTTCCACTGAAAATCAACCTTTTATTAAAATTTATCTCGTGTATTTGTTGAACTATTTTTAACTCTGCTTCATCAATGGCATATTCAAGTTTCAATGCTTGTTCTGTACTTACCGGATATTTTTCTATTCCAGTATAACTAACTCCACTTGTATTTCGAAAAGTAAGTAAACAGTTTAGCCCTGTTCCAAATCCTATTTCTAAAATAGATGGGGTTGAGTTATTAAGCAAAACCTGCTTCAAACCTTGCTCTATAAATATATGCTGACTTTCTTGCACAGCACCGTGCACCGAGTGATAATGTTCGTCCAATCGCTCTACATAAAGCGTATTGGAGCCGTCTTTGGTTTTATAAAGCGTTGGTTTTACCATTTAATAAATTAGCGCAGCTAAAGTACGACAAGAATAGACCACACGCTCATTAGATTAATGAAGGTACGCATAAAATAACGATGTTGCGAATCAAACAATGAGCAAAACAAAAGACAATTTATTAATCAAAACAATTTAATTTCGTAGCAATGAAATATTTATCAACTCTAATTTTTATATTATTTTCTATACAGGCTATTAGTCAGCAGGATCCACAATTTTCTTTATACAGATACAATCAGCAACAATTTAATCCCGCTACAACTGGTGTTAATGGCTATGAATTTACACTTAACGGCAGGGCTCAATGGGTTAATTTAGATGGTGCTTCTAGAACCGTAAATTTTACTGGAGCTATTCCACTCAACAAAATCAATAGTGGAGTTGGGCTCTTGGCAATCTATGATGCTATTGGCCGCTCTCAAACGCATACAATTAAGGGGCAATATGCTTATCGAATTGCACTTGGTTCAGGAACACTGAGTGTCGGATTAAATGCTGGAAGGATGACCTACAAATTGGATGCCTTTCAAGAAAAAGAAGCAACTGATGGCGTTGCTAATGACCCCGCTATTTCATCTTCACCAATTCCAAGTTCTTTTTTTGATATGGATATGGGTGTGTTTTATAAAAACGAAAAGATGTATGCTGGACTCTCCATAACACATTTAACACAACCTAATTTTACTGTTTTTTATGGATTGCGCAGACATATTTATTTAACTGGTGGTTACAAAATTGGACTCGGAGAAGTCTGGACGACTGAACCAAACATTTTACTTAAATCTGATCTAGCAAGCGCACAAATAGATATAACAAATTATATAACGTATAACAACAAGATAATTATCGGTACGGGGTGGAGATACCAAGACGCAGTCATAGTTTCTTTCGGATTTAGATTAGGCATATTTCAAATTATGTATGCGCGTGATTTTAACACCTCTCGGTTAAGGCCGTATAATTTAGGAAGTCACGAGCTCAACTTAAAACTTACATTCAGAAACAAATCAGATGAAACACCTCTTACTCAGTAGTTTACTTCTACTAACTACAACCACTCTATTAGCTCAATCGTGGATTGAGCTAATGAATGACCCTTCAGCTAGTTTTTACGAGGTTCAACAAGCGTTTAACAACGAATGGGACGGTAAAGATTATGAAAAAGGAAAAGGCTACAAACAATACAAGCGATGGGAGTATTTTATGGAGCGAAGGATATCCGCAGACGGCACTCGCCCTAACCCTGCTGCAGCTTGGGCTGAAATGAAAAAATACAATATGCAACACGCTTCCGAAAACAGAGAAGAGCCCATATCTCATTGGGTTCCGCTTGGCCCATCTAGTTGGACAAGTACCGGGTGGAACCCAGGTATTGGACGCGTAAACTGCGTAGAAATTGATCCTACCGATGAAAACATTATATACATCGGGACCCCTGCAGGTGGTTGCTGGAGATCAATAGATGGCGGAAACAGCTGGACTCCACTTACAGATAATCAACCCATATTAGGCGTTTCTGCAATTGCCATTAGCCACACCGACCCAAACATTATTTATATTGGTACAGGCGATGATGATGGTGGTGATACGTATAGTATTGGGGTATTAAAATCAATTGATGGAGGCGAAACTTGGAGCACAACAGGGCTAAGTTTTACTAATATTAGCTCTCGAATATATGACCTCGCGCTAGACCCAACCGATGCCAATCATATTCTTGCAGCTACTAATTCTGGTGTTCGTTATACTACAGATGGGGGCGACACTTGGTCTTTATCAATACCGGGCACATACAATGACCTCGAATTTAAGCCAAACGACCCTTCCGTTGTATACGCCTCTAGTGGAACTGTATGGAAATCTACTGATGGAGGTGCGAGCTTTACACCTTCAAACGCAGGGCTACCCTCTACTTCTTTAACTAACCGTGCCTTAATTGCAGTAACGGCAGATAATCCAGAATACATCTATTTTCTTGCAGGTAATGATAGCGACAATAGCTTTTATGGTTTGTATCGTTCCGAAAACGGTGGCGATACTTGGAGTTTAATGGCAGATTCGCCTAATATTTTCTCATACGAAGATGATGGTAGTGGGACTGGCGGACAAAGTTGGTACGATATGGCATTAGCTGCTTCACCAACTAATGCCGAAGAAATTTACATTGGTGGAATCAATGTTTGGAAATCAAATGATGGTGGCACAACGTTTAATATTACATCGCATTGGGTTCATCCAAGTTCTATTGGATACACTCATGCTGATATTCATGTACTTGAAACCTTTGGTAATAAAATCTACTGTGGTAGCGATGGTGGTGTATTTGTTTCGAGCAATGCTGCTAACTCTTGGATGGATATTACGTTTGGTTTGCAAATCACTCAATTTTATGGTTTTGGGAGTTCAGAAACAAACCCTAACTTAATTATTGGAGGTGCTCAAGACAACGGAACCAATTTATGGTGGAACGACTCTTGGATACACGTAATTGGTGCTGATGGTATGGAAGCGTTAATAGATTGGAGTAACCCGCAGATAATGTACGGCTCAATTCAAAATGGAAGCCTTCGGAAGTCAACCAACGGAGGAGCATCATTTTATAACATCTCTAGTGACATGAATAATGTAGAAAACGGTAATTGGGTAACTCCTTTCGATATAGACCCTGTCGACAATAATATTTTATATGCTGGTTACGAAAATCTTTGGAAAACTACCAATGGAGGAAATTCTTGGTTTACAATATCGGACTTCACCAATGGCTCAATCGATCAAATTGCTATTGCACCCATAAACCCCGATTTTATATATGTCAGCACAAACTCTCTTCTACAAATGACTTATGATGGTGGCACAAATTGGTTAACTATTTCTGACGACTTACCGGGATATACCATAACCGACATTGCCATTGATCCTGAAAGTGTTACAAAAGTTTGGGTTACCCTTTCCAACTATGCTATCGGAGACAAAGTATATAAAACCGAAGACGCTGGAACTTCGTGGACCAATGTTTCAGGTTCATTACCAAACCTTCCTGCCAATTGTATTGTTGCCGAAAAAGGACAATACGATGGTGTTTATGTTGGTATGGATATTGGCATTTTTTACACCAACGATACTATTGCCGATTGGCTTCCTTATTTTGATGATTTACCAAACGTTATTATAAACGAACTAGAAGTAAGTCATAGTTCTGGGAAAATTAGAGCAGCAACTTACGGTCGTGGCATTTGGGAATCGAATTTATACACACAACCGCTTATTGAAGAAGTAACAGCTCCAAATACGGCATTTAACTCTCTGGTAAAAAGAGTAAACTACTCTATTTACCCAAACCCAACCAACGGGAAATTTATCATCAATGGCGATGAATTAATAGGGGAAACAATTTCTGTATATGATAGTTCGGGTAAATTAATCAAGACAGAACCTCTTCGCTCGAATGCGCATGAAGTTGACCTAACAGAATTTTCAAGCGGTATTTACCTCATTAAAATTGGAAACGTTCAAACAAGCATTATCAAACGTTAAGTTCTTTATCCGCTACTAATTCTTTTCTTTGCCTTAAATATTTTCGCGTGAAAAAACTCTTAATCAAAAACATCAAAGAATTAATCCAAGTAGAAGACGTTCCAAGAAATAGAGTTCTAGGGCTTGACATGAAAAACCTTGCTACACTAAAAAATGCGTGGTTAGCTATTGAAGATAATATTATTGTCGCTTTTGGTTCAATGGATGAAATGCCAGGAATTACTGACTGGACCAATTTGGAAGTTGTTGATGCAGAAGGAAAAATGGTTTTTCCTAGTTGGTGTGATTCTCATACCCATATTGTTTTTGCAGGAACAAGAGAAACAGAATTTGTTGACCGAATTAACGGATTAAGCTACGAAGAAATCGCAGCAAGAGGTGGCGGGATACTTAACTCAGCTGAAAAACTAGCTGACACATCAGAAGATGATTTGGTTAAGTCTGCAATGATTCGTCTCAACGAAATTATACTCATGGGCACAGGCGCTGTTGAAATAAAAAGTGGCTACGGGTTAAGTATCGATGCCGAACTCAAAATATTAAGAGTAATTAAAAAACTAAAACAGCTATCTCCTCTAACTATAAAAGCCAATTTTTTGGGTGCCCACGCTATTCCTAAAGCGTTTAAAGAAAATAGAACGGGCTATATCGATCAGATAATTAATGAAATGCTTCCTGTAATCGAGAAGGAGGGTTTAGCGGAATACATTGATACATTTTGCGAAACCAATTACTTTACGCCAGAAGAAACCGACAGAATTTTAACTGCTGGAGCGAAGCACGGCTTAAAGCCCAAAATTCATGTCAATCAATTTACCGCAATTGGTGGAATTCAAGTTGGAGTAAAACACAAAGCTATTTCGGTTGACCACCTTGAAGTTATGCGTGATGAAGACATTGAAACATTAAAAAAATCTAATACAATCCCGACACTACTTCCCTCCTGTTCTTTCTTTTTAAGTATTCCGTTCGGACCAGCGAAAGATTTAATGGCCGCCAATTTACCTGTTGCTTTAGCAACTGATTACAACCCAGGTTCTACTCCTTCTGGCAACATGAATTTTGTTATTTCGTTAGCCTGCATAAAAATGAAAATGACTCCTGAACAAGCAATTAATGCTGCAACCATTAATGGAGCTGCGGCTATGGAGCTAAGCAATACCCACGGCTCAATTGCTATTGGAAAAACGGCAAATCTATTTATCACTAAGCAAATTTCTGGATACTCGTTTATACCGTACTCGTTTGGAGCTAACCATATTGATACTGTTATTCTGAATGGGAAGGTTCAGTCCTAGATGGAAAGTCTAAATATTTCGTTAACTAACTTATTGGGCATTCTTTCCTTTTTACTGCACTACTCTATTTTTTTCAACTAATTATCGTAAGCATCGCATTTATCATCTTTTTTTTTTGAAGCCTTTGACAATGGTTTTAAACACATATCTAAACCACTAATCCCCTTACTTAATTTTTCGGTATTAGCTATCGCTCCTACTATTTACCTCTATATTAAATCGATTATTTCCATTACTCAGAATAAAGAATTTCTTGAAACGAACTATCCTCGAGGCAGAGCCATCGAGGTATTTCGCTCGTTTCATTTTGACCGAAGGGTCAAAAACCGAAATTCGTTATCTACACCTCACCCAAAAC
>JAESTK010000022.1 GCA_016763645.1 Flavobacteriales bacterium | reverse complement strand
CAAACGCCTTTTTTTGTTTCTTTTCAATAAGAGTCTTATTCTGCTAAAATTTAGAATTGATTTCCTCAAAATCTTCCGCTATCTTCGACCTCAACGATTTTTTATTTGGTATTGTATTGGCTATAATTATGAGAAGAACCCTAATTATATTATCTTTTATTCTAATTGCAATAAATTCTATCGGGCAGGATATTGCAAGCTCTTTTATGCAGTTTAATTTGACCTTACCCTCACAATCAAGTTTATTGTCAAATAATATTTCAAGAATAGAAGCAATTGATTATTACCCTAATGACACATCCGAATTAAATGAAATATGGCTAATAGATACTAGTGGATTAGTAATCAAGCATGAACTTCTAGAGATTGAAGACACTACACCAAGTTTCACCATTTATAAATATGAACATCAAAGAAAAGCTTCCATGATGCGTGTTGGGATATGGAATACTAAAGGTATAATAGACACAGTACATACAACCTATAATTATAACAACAAAGGAGAATTACAAAAAATCATTGTCACTGGTAAGTTTACATATGAAACGAAAAGGTATTATCAAGATGATAACCTTATATACGAGATAATAACTGATACTATTAATGATAGAGGTTTTGTTGTTATTGATACAATTTTTTATACTAAAAATAGTCAACCTGTTCGAAGAGTATCTTCAAATGACAATGCTATTTGGCTATGGGGATATGATAAAAATGGACAGCTTCTTGAAAAGGTTTTAATTTCTTCCAATGATTCCAACTTAGTTTTTCAAAAGTATGTTATGACATATAAAAGTGGAAAATTGATTTACGAGGAGAAATATTACTCAATGGATGGGTCAAAAGAAAAGCAATCTAAATCGGCAAAAAGATATTATTACAACACAAATGATTTGATTGTAAGAGTAGAAAAATTAGATGGAAAGAACTTTGTTCTAAATGGAGAATATAAATATTATAAAGAATAACATACAGCCAACAATCAGGGCAAACGCCTTTTTTTGTTTCTTTTCAATAAGAGTCTTATTCTGCTAAAATTTAGAATTGCTTTCCTCAAAATCTTCCGCTATCTTCGACCTCAACGATTTTTTATTTGGTATTGTATTAGTGGTGACTTTAAAAAACATGGTTTAATCACTAGGTTGTAAATTTCTTTAATTTTTCAATGATAAAATAGCTGGCTGGTGGTGAGCCTCTCTCTACATGAGCCTCTATCCATTCAAAATGGTTTGTATTCGATAAAATTTTAATGAATTCCGAACGTAAATAGTTCTTCACTTCTTTACTTGCGTTATTTATTTCAGCCCATATGGACTCTCTATTCTCCAAGACATAAATTATATCTTCAAAATCCTGGCTAGTCCTACCATCATTTTTTCCACGACCTTTAAATGCTTCGAATTTTGTTGCTATAAAGTATGGAGCACTTAATATTTTAACGGTGCACCTTTCATCAATTACATAATCGACAGCTTGTTTGAAACCTTCTGGGTACCATTTATTGCTAAAACCAATCGAAGCACCATTTGTAGGCATTATATCTACTATTATTCCTTGTATTCGATACCGACATACTACACCAGACTCAATATCATGGGAAAATCCTATATCTCTCAATTTCCCTTCTAGTTCAACTCTATTCTTGTAGTTTAATATTTCTATAATAACGTCTACATCATCTGTAGGCCTTACTTCAAAAACTTTTCTATCTGGATATAGGGATATTGTAGCACCACCAACAAAAACTACTTTTTCTTTTAATGTAGCTAGTGCGTTAGCGACAGCTTTAATTCGTACTATATTAATTTCATGACTCATTAAGTATCATTTTTTTTAACTCTCCAATTGCAAATTTAATTTCCCTCACTTTCCCAACTCTAATTACATCGACTAACGCTAACAACTTATAAAACATTTCATCGTCTTTTATCGCATCTACTTGCTTTGGATAAAAAGGTTCTATCATTAAACCCATTTCCTTTCCTTCATTATCAGGCCAAACATAATTCATTTCACTAATAAAGTTAACTTTCATAAAAGGGTGTGAATGTGCTGTAAGTGCTCCTCTTACCAAGGATCCTGGTTGTTGAGGGAAAACATAACTTACCCCATGTTCCAAAAATTCTAATAAGTTTTGTCTGTTTACTTTTTTCTTCTTATAATCAATAAGTTTAGCAAACTGGCTTCTATTTAAAGACTCAGATATTTCAGAAATACTTATTTTCAACGAACTTGAAAGTTCTGACAGTTGCCATGATTGACTGCCTTTTGCTATTATTTTTAGCAAAATAACAACATCTTGTGGACGCATTCCATTGTGCTTTCTCATATTACAAATATATCAATTATTTCTCATTTCGCGATTTGCGAAATGAGAAATAATTAAAACTTCGTATATTTGACATATGAATCTAAACGTTATTCATCTTAAACACAGAAAAGATAGGCTTAAACAGTTGAAAATTGAGATGGCAGAACAAAACATTCAAAAGTACAAGATATGGGCAGGTATTTTAGATAAAGAAAACCCTAGACAAGGCATAGCAAAATCACATAAACAGATTGTGAAATGGGCTCGCGATCAAAATTTAAAATCAGTATTAATAGCAGAAGATGATCTCAAATTTACTGCAAAAGGAGCCTTTGAATATTATATTAAAAACGAGCCAGAAGATTACGACTTATACCTCGGAGGTATAATTTACGGTACAATCAAAGGAGATAATACTGTAAATGATTTTTCAGGAATGCATCTTTATAAAATCAAACAAAACTTCTATGACACATTTCTATCTATCCCTGAAAACAGAAATATTGACGGATTACTTGAAAATAAAGGGAAATATGTCGTATGTAATCCAATTATAGCAATCCAACATAACGGGTTTAGTGACAATCAACATAAACATCAGAAATATGACTTGTGTATAGAGAATAAAAAAATATTTAAACAATAAAATACCACTAACAATCGCTATAAAAATGCGGAGGTAGTGCTTAACGGTAACTTTAGCAAACAACGCCAAACCTTTGGTTTAGCTTTTAAAAATGAAAAGATAAAAACAAAACGCAAGGGTTTGGCTAAGTGCTAATTTGAAGGTTCAGAGCTTTGAAATCCCTCACTACGCATAGCCAACGTTCATATTTCATTAAAACGACATAGAACACCAAATACCTGTCAAGCTTTAGCATGAAACAACATATAGGTTCGAGAGAAGCATAAAATAATGGAGAGTCAGGCACAAATTTTAGTCTCGAGTGGTAATTTAACTGCCGACATGGATTTCCTTATCGATATAGGCTTTAGGCTAGATAATATTTTCCCTGACGACAGCCTCGAAGTAGCCGTAATGAGTGGGCATGGAATCAACATTCGGTTAGATAAAAACAGCGAATTACCACCAGTTACCATCAATATATTGTCTGATAACCCTGCGCAATTTCCCAACGGAAAAACAGAGTTTTTGGCTCCTAACGGAACTCAATTTATAGTACTTCCAAAATTGTATGAAGTAGTAATGCCACAAACCCAGCATACATTTGAGGTACGACAGTTGCGAGACAACGACCCTTGGATAATTGGTAGGGCAGGGATGCTTTATCGCGATTTAATTCCCAACCGTTTGGGTGGAAGCATAATGGCTTCGCACATTCGTATTCCAAACGGAGGTCCCGTACCAGATATGGTGCATTACCATACCATTGGTTTTCAGTTAATCTTTTGTTACAGAGGATGGGTAAAATTGGTGTACGAAGACCAAGGCGAACCATTTATCCTCGAAGCTGGCGATTGTGTAACACAGCCTCCAGAAATTAGACACCGAGTGCTCGAGGCATCAGATAATTTAGAGGTAATCGAAATCGGGGTGCCCGCTGTTCACATGACTACTATCGATCATGATATGGAATTACCAACAAGAGAATATCACCCAGACCGAGAGTTTAAAGGGCAACGATTTTGCCATCATAAAGTAAGCGAAGCGAAATGGACTCCCTGGAAAATAGGCGGCTTCGAATATAGGGACACGGGCATAAATTCCGCAACTAAAGGCATTGCGTCTGTACAAGTAGTACGTGTCATAAATCCTAATGCTGAGCCTCAGTCAGTTAGCCACAAGGCAGATATTCTTTTCACATTCGTAATGCAGGGCAGCTTATATTTAAGTGTTGATGAACACACGCCTAAACTTTTGAATAAGGGAGATGCGTTTGTAATTCCCCCTAAATTAAAATATGAGATTACTGGCGTTTCAGATGACTTAGAATTATTGGAAGTATCTTTATCCGGTAATTAGTCGCCCTAGAGGTTATTCAGTAATCCCTAACTGATCAAGGATGAAAGCATATTCGAGTGCAGTTTCTTTATATGTCTCGAAACGACCAGAAGCACCTCCATGTCCAGAATCCATATTTGTATGAAGTAACAAAGAGTTGTCGTCTGTTTTTAAGTCACGCAGTTTTGCGACCCACTTGGCGGGCTCCCAATATTGAACTTGAGAATCGTGTAGGCCCGTTGTAACTAGCATTGCGGGGTAATTTTTCGTTTCTACGTTATCATACGGAGAGTAGGACAGTATGTAGTCGTAGTACTTCTTCTCATTAGGGTTTCCCCATTCCTCGTACTCACCAGTCGTTAGCGGAATATTTTCGTCAAGCATGGTAGTAACAACATCAACAAAAGGGACAGCGGCAACCACTACTTTAAACATATTGGGTTGCTGGTTAATTACAGCGCCCATTAAAAGTCCACCTGCACTTCCGCCCATAATGCAAAGTTTGTCTTTGGCACCGTAGTTGTTTTCTGTTAAATACTTTCCACAATCGATAAAGTCGTTAAACGTATTTTTTTTGTTCAAAAATTTTCCGTTTTCATACCATTGTCTTCCCATTTCTTGTCCTCCGCGAATGTGTGCTATTGCGTAAACAAATCCTCTGTCGAGCATGCTAATTCTGGGGTAACTGAAATACGCATCCATACTAGCGCCATACGAGCCATAGCCATATAATAGGAGGGGAGCTGTGCCATCAATTGGTGTATCTTTTCTGTAAACGATAGAAATTGGAACTTTTTTCCCATCTCTTGCAGTAGCATATATACGTTTGGTATCGTAATTATTTTTATCAAATCCACCAAGCACGTCTTGCTCTTTTAATAAAGTTTTTTCTTGGGTATTCATATTGTAATCGAAAATTGAACTTGGGGTAGTCATAGATCCGTAACCAAAACGTAAAATCTCTGTATCGAATTCCCTATTTGTTTGAATGTATGATAGATACGCACTTTCTCCAAAGTTGATGTAATGTTCAGTATTGTTTGAGGTATTTATAATTCTAATATTCATCAACCCTTCTTTCCGTTCTTCTACAACAAGATGGTTTTTGAATAATTCGATACTTTCTAGCAAAACGTTGTCTCTATGAGGAATTACTTCTTCCCAATTTTCTTTCGCAGTATTTTCGACACTACATTTCATTAACCTAAAATTTTCTGCTTTCCAATTGGTAACGATGTAAAAGTCATTTTGGTAGTTAGACACTGAGTATTCGAGGTTATCTTCACGCGGATGTACAATTTTAAATTCTCCATTGGGCTTGTCGGCATCCAAGTACATCACTTCAGACGAAAGAGTACTTGCGGTTTCGATAATGATAAATTTACTAGATTTTGATTTCCAGATATAGCACCCAAACATTTCATCCGTTTCATGATATATCAATTGGTCTTCCGAGATTGGAGTACCCAAAACGTGTTTATATACTTTATAAGAGCGAAGAGTTATTTCATCTTTTTTTGTATAGAATACCGTTTTGTTGTCGTTTGCCCAAACGGTTCCACCTGTGGTATTTGGTATAATATCTTCTAAAAAAACACCCGTTTCAAGGTTTTTGAATTTAATGTCATATTGTCTTCGGCTTACCAGGTCAATCCCTACGGCTAATATTTTATTGTTTGGACTTACTCTAAATCCAACAGCAGAAAAATAATCTGTGCCTTTAGCCAACTCATTTTCGTTTAAATAAATTTCTTCTTCTGCTTCGAGACTTCCTTTTTTCCTACAGTCAATATCGTATTCTTTTCCTTCTTCATTTTTATAATAATAGTAATAACCATTAGAAAAATAAGGAACAGATTCGTCATCTTTTTTTATGCGCCCAGTAATTTCTTTGAATAACTTTTCTTGAAATTTTTCGGTATGCGACAGCATTTTGTGAGTGTAGGCGTTCTCTTCTTCTAGATATTTAATTACCTCAGGGTTGTTTCTTTCGTTTAACCAATAATAATTATCAGTTCTTGTGTGTCCATGAATGGTTAATTTTTTAGCCTGTTTTTGAGCGATGGGATATTGCATATTTTTTGTTTTATCTTCTTGGTTTTTAGGTGAATTACAACTTGTTAGGCAGGTAATTAATAGGGTAAAAAAAAGAGTTAAATGGCGATTCATGATTCCAATAATTTAAATTTTTGATAAAAATAAATGTTTTTTTTGTAACAAATTTTGTATTACTTTCGTTAATAGAAAAGTTAGGATGCTTTAACGTCTGTCTCAACACCAGGAGAGACAATGTTAGACCAAAAAACCCCTCAAGCGAGGGGTTTTTTGTTGGTCGATGTTTTTTTGATCATTTGGTAAGAGCGATTTTCTTAGTGATAGTTTCACTCTCGGTCTTTAGTGTTACAAAATATAACCCTGTGGGTTGATTCGATAAATCAATTTGTGTATTGAAATTTGAAGTCAATTTTCTTTGCTCGCTATATACTAAGTTTCCTAAAGTCGAGAATATCAGTAGTTCAACATTTTGATAATCTTGAACTATTGCTCCTAAATTTATTATCCCATTTGTTGGGTTAGGAAATAATTGTAGTTCTGTTTCTACTTTTTTCGACTTGTTGTTTCCTAAGGTATACCCAACAGTAAACCATTGAGATATTTCGCATCCAAAATCTGGCTCAAAAGTATTTATTATCGAAAAGGCTCCATCATTTTCCATGATACGACAAAAACCGTTTCCATCACTATTATTGAAGAATGAAATACCATCACAATCTGTATCTTTAATTTTAAATTGATAACAACCAGGCGCTAAATCCATGGTGTCTTTGTATATTGTGCTGTTAGTAGTTGCCGTTGATTGAAAAACTATCGAGCCTTGCGAATCAGTAATAGAATAAGATGTCTCACTAGCTGCATTATTCGATTGATACCAGATGTAAAAATCAGAAGACCACACAGGTGGTGTTTCGTAATATGAAAACTGCTTATTATTCGAACTATTTTCGTCCGCTACTCCATTAGGGTTAGAAATTTCGGCTTCAAAAACTCCGCTTACATCACCTTGCGCCCAATTAGCCCAAGCATTAACTGGAAGTTCAATTTCGGCCTCTTCTAAAAAGCCTAAACTACCAGTCCATTGATAATTTAGTTTAGATGAACCTTGAGCTCCATAAGTAATTGTTGCGGTGGTTAACGTTGCTGAACCACCGTTTTTTATTCGAATAATAGGTTTACCGCAAATGGGGTTATACCTATTAAAATAACTGATTTTGTTTGGTGCAACTATTCTCTCAACAGAGGCATCGTTAGTGTAATTTTTAGTACCATATTGTATGAATTGTGATTCGATAATGTAAATAGGTGTGAAACCAGCAGCACCATTATAGTTGTAGGTATCCATATCCATATCTAAATTGATAGTTGTTCCTGGTGTTACAAAAGGTGTCAAATCGTGTTCTCGTGTTATACATACTTCACCGGGACACCAGTTAGCTCTATCGTAAATCCATGTTCCTGATTGGCGATAGAGTGGATTCATACCACAATCGTCTCTCCAAACCAGTTGTGTAAATTGATTAAATGCGCCAACTTTTATGTAGTAGTTTTTTTGACAGAATTCTGCGCAGTTTTCGTTTCCGCCAAAACTATGACCAGAATGTGTTACTCTTAGTTTGCCAGCTGATGAAGTGGCATCGTAATCAACTTGTATGGGTACGAGGGATTCTTCAATTACATCTGGATTACCGACTTCGCCATATGTAAAACCTCCCATTCCACTACTGTACACGTTTTCAATACTTAATACTTCTCTAGCGGGAGTTCCTTCAATAAAAGCAAACTTTAATGTCATGGTAAACCCATCTTGCCATCCTCCATAAAATGAGCTAATTATAGTCGTATCATGAAGCAAAGGCTCAAAATCACTGACATCGAATAACCATGTATGTTTCCATGTATTGGAATAATAACTGCCATAGGGAGTAATTATCCTTGCTAATTCGTAGTTCTCGATTACATCAAATATATTATAGTAACTTAGTTGAGTGGCATAGGCAGTAGAATCACCAACTACTATGGCAGAATCAGTAATAGTACCCGTGCCATCGTATATATAATTCCAATAATCGGCCGGCCAAAAATAGGAAGTGTCAATGGCGAAAGAGCTATTTTGTGATACACCAAAGTTTACTACTTGAAGCAAAGAGTTGGCAGTAGAGTCAGTTGTTCCATTTCCTAAGTTGAAAAAATAAGTGTAAGTTGTATCAGTATTGAAATTGATAGTATCGTAATTTACACCATTCGCTTGAAATGAATTTAGAAATATTTCGGTAGAATCGATTTCACCTGTTTTATAACGAATTTCCATTTTAGTCGTGTAATCCCAACCACTACATCCACCCGTAGGACAACCAATGGTTGCGTACATCATAACTCGTTGATAAGATGTTCCGTTATCAGGAAAAACAACTTGTTGATCTTTCCGTCCGTACCAGTCTAAATGAGATTCCGTTAAGTTAACCCATGTGGTATCGCCATCTGCGGCTATCATGAGTATAGTTGTTAGGCTTAATATAACTGTGTTAAATATTTTTTTCATGTTGTTTGTATTTATGTAATACAAAGTAAGTCATTGTAATGAGTTTATGAACTATTAGATAATTATGATTTTTCGATTGTGCTTCATGTTTTAATCAGTTAAAACATCATTAAAATAGCAGATAGTTTGATTATTGGGCTTACTTTTGAAAAAAATCGGCTATGAAAAATATATATCTTATGTTCTTGATATTATTAGTGCTTTTAATTTCTTCTTGTTCTAGTTCTAAGTCTGTTGCGACTGACGAAGAAAAACAAACAAAGGAGAATGAGCAGGAATCTGTTCAGACTAAGGAGCCAGAAGCTGAAAAAAATCAAAAAAAGAATACCTCTCTTAAAGTATCCGAAAAGCAGAGAAAATCAGTAAATCAGCGACCACTAGTGAAGGAACAAAAAGTAATCCCTCCTAAATAGTTATTTTTTTCCAAACAATCTGCTCAAGAAACTTGCCTTCTGTACAATAGGTTCTGTAATAAGCTTTTTGTCAAGCTTCATCGCTTTGTAAAACTTCTTTCCATTTTTTTGGTTTTGTTTAAAGTAATTGTTAATCGCTTCAGCCATATTAATTAACTGATTTAAAGGATTGTCAACTGATTCAGCGTGAGCTTTCTTGACTTCGAAATGGAAGTCTGAGTCAGGAAATGATTGTTCGATTGACTTGATTATGGTATTATTCCACATTGTCACCAATCTTTCTCCATCGTTTATTGCTAAGTCTTTTATTAGGTGGAATGTAAGATCTTTAAAGAACAAAAAGTTTTGTTTTATATAGTGTTTGTTTTCTAAGCAAAACTCAAACAAACAAGTTTTTGACATGTAAGGGTATATGTGATCATATTTACTTAGCTTGAAATTTATCTTATAGCTGTCGTAGCTAGGCTTTATTGATTCAAAGTTGGTTAAACAATAATCATAAAGCTCTTTATCTAAATTGTTTAGCTCAAGTATTTCTTGTTTTGTTGAATCCGATAAATCTTTTATTGATGGTCGGTTGAAAGTCATTCTTTTTGCTGGCAAATTTTTTGACCATTCAATACTTGTCTTATCTTTAAAGTAACCCATGCTCTGCTGAAAATATTCAAATATTCCGACATGAATAGGTAGCTTTTCTATGGCTTCAATTACGTTATCTAAATCGTTTCTTGTGGTGGGTTTAGTATCATAAATTCGCTTTCCTATAAGAAACCCAACCATGTAATTATGAGTTTGAGGTTTTTTGTAATAATCATCAAAATCAACTGGGGGTTTATTGAGTAGTTTAATGTATTCTTTCCTCTCGCGTAAAAAATAATACTCAGAAACAATTCGGTCAACAGGTTCGCGAAGCATCATAAATATATTGTAATCGTGATACCGTTCGAAGTTATTAGGGTTGAATATGTCTTCGCTTGTGGAAACTTTGTCTTTTAATGAGATATGTCGATAATTGAAGTCGGGTTCTGTTTGCCAATACACATTGTGCATAGCGGTGTTAATGGTTGTACCTCCTGTTTTAGGAATGTGAATGAATATGTTCTTGTTTTCCATAGTTCAGCATTATTTGGTAAAAAGTCTAGCAAAGAAACTTGATTTTTCTTTTGGAAGGTTTAGTATTGGTTTTATTCTTTGTACCATGCTTACGTCAAATTCTAATGCTTTGTAATATTTATCGGCACTTTCTGAGTTATGCGTAAAAAAATGATCAATTGAACTGCCAATATTAATTGTCGCTTGTAATGGGTCACTATCGCTTTTCAGAGCTTTGCTAATAGATTTGGCAAAATCTGTATTTGTGTAGGTTCTGTTTACAGCTTCTTCGAAAGTGGCATTCCATGTAGCGGCAAATTCTTTGCCGTCTGTAATCTTAAGTTTTCCATGCATAAACGTATTAAGTTTTCGGAAAAATAGATTATTCTGTTTAAGATAATTTTTATTCAGTACACAGAATTCGAAATAGATAAGCGTTTTAGTGTACGAAATAATATGATTATGTTTACTTAAAACAAATTCAATTTTTTGTTTGACTTTTTTTGGCCGCTGTTTTTCAAACCGCTTTAAGCAATAATCATATAACTCTTTGTCAAGATTGTTGTTTTTAAGAATTAGCTGGCGTAACTCTGAATCAATTTCCTCTTTTTTAGGTCGTTGAAACGTCATTCTTTTAACCTCAATATTGCTACTCCATTTAATCCCAGTTTTGTTACCAAAATAATCCAATGAGTCACTAAATTGTTCAAAAATCCCTACATGTATTGGAATACTTTCAATTGCAGAAATAACTTTATCTAAATCGCTTCTAGTTGTTGAAGTCTGGCTATACATCCTTTTCCCTAACAAAAAACCAGTCATGTAATTTCCTGTTTGAGGATTATTTATATATTCTTCGAAACTAGTAGGTGTATCTTTAATCAGGTTCATATACCCCTCACGTTCTTTAATGAAATAATATTCTGACACAAGGCGGTCAACGGGCTCCCTTACCATCATGAAAATGTTGTACTCTCTATATTTTTGGAAATTATCAGGGTTAAATATGTCTCCCGAATTAGAGCATTTAGTCTTTTTTTGAATGTGCCTGTAATTGAAATCAACCTGAGTCTGCCATTCTGAGTTGTTCATCGCTGTATTAATGGTGGTTCCACCTGTTTTTAATATGTGGATGAATATGTTTTTGTCATTCATTTGAATTCAGCATAAAGTGACGTCAAATGTAATCTAGAAAAAAGAACTACGAGGTATGTATGTGGTAAAAACAGGGCAAACGGATCTAAATTTAAAACCTATGCTATGACTAGCATCGAAAAATTGACTTGTCTAATTTTTAACATAAATAAGATTATCTGTTTTTCTAAAAGTATTGATTTTACTACAAACCTTGCTGTTAATAAGAATTAGATGCGTTT
>JAESTK010000113.1 GCA_016763645.1 Flavobacteriales bacterium | reverse complement strand
TGGCAGAGAATAGTTCAGAAATAAGATACCTTACTCCGATTAAGATTGAGGTTAAAAAGGAAAATACTGTAGGTTCAGAAAGTCTAGAATCAAGTATATTGATTATAAAGATGCTGATTTCTTATTGAAATTTGTAAATGAACAAGGTAAAATTCTTCCAAGAAGAATTACAGGTACCTCGTTAAAATATCAACGTAAAGTGGCACAGGCGGTAAAACGCTCTCGTCACTTAGCATTAATGCCTTACGTGGCTGATTTATTAAAATAAAGAAAGATAGTCATGGAAGTAATATTAAAGAAAGACGTTGAAAACTTAGGCCAGAAAGATGACCTAGTGAAGGTTAAGAATGGTTTCGGAAGAAACTTTTTGATACCTAAAGGTGCAGCAACATTGGCAACTGAGTCAATGAAGAAGGTGCACGAAGAAACAGTAAAACAGAGAGCACACAAAGCGGCTAAATTAGAAGAAGAAGCTAAAGCAGCAGCAGCTAAATTAGTCGCAGCAACTATAAAAGTTGGGGCGAAAGTTGGCGAAGGTGGAAAAATCTTTGGCTCTGTTGGTTCATTACAAGTTGCAGAAGCAATTAAAGCAGCAGGGTTTGATGTTGACAGAAAAGGCATCAAGGTTACTAATGAGCCAATTAAGTCAATTGGCAAATATGAAGCAACAGTTAAGTTTGGCAAAAATTTAACCGAAACAATTAGCTTTGAAGTTGTTGAAGAGTAAGAATCTAAACATAGAAATAGTTTAAATGAAGGCGTTTCGACTTGTTCGGAGCGTCTTTTTTGTTTAATAAATTTAGATGTTAGACTTTTAGATTAGAGAGCATAGACTTTTCTCTAACAGCTAAAAATCTAACATCTAAAAATCTAACATCTAGTAAAAAATGGCATTCGATATTGAAATGATAAAAGAGGTTTACGCTCGTTACCCAGAGCGTGTTGCCGCAGCAAGAGAAATTACTGGAAAACCACTGACATTAGCCGAAAAAGTATTGTACACCCATCTTTGGGCTGGCGATGCAACAGAAGAATACCCAAGAGGAAATGCTTATGTAGATTTCGCACCAGACAGAGTAGCGATGCAAGACGCAACGGCACAAATGGCGTTGTTGCAATTTATGCAAGCTGGTAAGACAAAAGTTGCTGTGCCTTCAACGGCTCATGCCGACCACTTGATACTAGCAAGGTTAGGTGCTGATAAAGATTTGCAAGAAGGAATAAATAAGAACAACGAAGTATTCAATTTCTTAAGTTCTGTTTGCGATAAATATGGAATCGGTTTTTGGAAACCAGGTGCTGGAATAATTCATCAAGTAGTATTAGAAAATTACGCTTTCCCAGGCGGAATGATGATTGGGACAGATTCACATACTGTAAATGCAGGCGGATTGGGAATGGTTGCTATTGGTGTTGGTGGTGCAGATGCGGTTGATGTAATGGCTGGAATGGCATGGGAACTTCAAATGCCAAAATTGATTGGTGTTAAGTTAACCGGTAAACTAAACGGTTGGACTGCCCCAAAAGATGTGATTCTAAAAGTAGCTGGTATCCTAACTGTGAAAGGTGGAACTGGTGCAATTGTTGAATATTTTGGCGATGGTGCCGAGTCTATGTCATGTACAGGTAAAGGAACTATTTGCAATATGGGTGCTGAAATTGGAGCAACCACTTCAACTTTTGGTTATGACGATTCGATGCGTAGATACCTTACCGCTACTGGTAGAGAAGATGTAGTTGCTTTGGCTGATGAGGTTGCTGAACACCTAACTGGTGACGCTGAAGTTTATGCCAATCCAGAGCAATATTTTGATCAAGTTATTGAGATTGATTTAAACACCTTAACGCCTCATTTAAATGGGCCGTTTACGCCAGATTTAGCAACTCCTGTTTCAGAGATGAAAGCAGCAGCAGCAGCTAACGATTGGCCAACAGATATTGAGTGGGCATTAATTGGTTCTTGCACCAACTCTTCTTACGAAGATTTATCTCGTGCAGCTTCTATTGTTGAAGATGCGGTAAGTAAAGGCTTGAACGCGAAGGCAATTTTAGGAATTAACCCAGGATCGGAACAAGTTCGTTTTACTGCTGATAGAGATGGCTTTATGGACACGTTCAATAAATTGGACAATACCAAAATATTTACCAATGCTTGTGGGCCATGTATTGGACAATGGGATAGACCAGGAGCTTCGGAAGAAAAAAAGAATTCTATTGTTCACTCTTTTAACAGAAATTTCAAGAAAAGAGCGGATGGAAACCCGAATACAATGGCGTTTGTGGCTTCACCAGAAATGGTTGCGGCAATAGCAATATCGGGTAGGTTAGATTTTAACCCAATGACAGATACCTTAACTAATGCTAGTGGAGAAGAGGTTAAGTTGGCTGAACCAACAGGAATGGAATTACCAGAAAAGGGTTTTGCTGTTGAGGAGAATGGTTACCAAGCTCCTGCGGAAGACGGAAGTGGAATCGATGTTGTGGTGAGTCCAGATTCAAAACGCTTACAACTATTAATTCCTTTCGCCCCTTGGGATGGAGGAAATATTACTGGCGCTAAATTGTTAATTAAGGCTGAAGGAAAATGTACTACCGACCATATTTCTATGGCTGGACCATGGTTACAGTTTAGAGGTCATCTAGATAATATTTCTGAAAACTGTTTAATTGGTGCGGTTAACGCTTTTGGTGGAGCTACAAACGAAGTGGTTAGTCAATTGGACGGTTCAAAAGGCGCTGTTCCTACAACAGCTCGAGCTTATAAAGCCGCAGGTGTGCCAAGTATTGTTGTTGGAGATCATAATTATGGAGAAGGTTCATCGAGAGAGCATGCTGCGATGGAGCCTCGTCACTTAGGAGTTTATGCGGTAATTGTAAAATCTTTTGCACGTATTCATGAAACAAACTTAAAGAAACAAGGAATGTTAGGTTTAACGTTTGCTAACGAAGCAGATTACGATAAAATTAAAGAAGACGACACGTTCACTTTTTCTGATTTAGCTGATTTTGCTCCAAGTAAACAATTAACATTAGATGTGGTTCACGCTGATGGTTCTTCTGATGCGATTATGTTGAATCATACCTACAATGTCCAGCAAATTGATTGGTATCGAGCTGGTTCTGCATTAAATTTAATTAAGTCGCAGAATAACTAAAGTACGTCAGTCGTTCCTGAAGAAGCGTAGCTGATATTAAGAACCTTGGGAATAAAAAGAAAATCCCTCTTAGGAAACTGAGGGGGATTACGCTTTAATCATTTTTATATGTGGAATATCGTCTTCAAGATATATTTCGCTTGCTTTAGCAAATCCCAATTTGCCGTAGTATTTTTCTAGATGTTCTTGTGCTGAAATCGTGATTTTTTCATTCCCAAAATAGCGATAACAACATTCGATTGATTTTTCCATTAACTCATACCCTAATCCTTTTCCCCGAATCGATTGATGAGTAACTACTCTTCCTATCGAAGGAGTTTCGTAAGCGATTCCTGTGGGAAGAATTCGAACATAGGCAACAATTTTATTGTCAAGTGTTCCAAAAAAATGAATG
>JAESTK010000285.1 GCA_016763645.1 Flavobacteriales bacterium | reverse complement strand
TGTAAGCCTAGTGTTTGCAGGCTTTTTTCTTGCCTTGTTGTTTATTGTCGTCCTATACTATCCGACAGAAACCGAGAAAAAAGGGGGGTAGTTTTGGGGGCATAAATCCCAAATCACCACTTTAAGCAAAAAAGATACCCCCACTTGGCTACTTAAAAGGCGGTGTAGTATGGCTTTAACAGATGCTAAAATAAAAGCTACAAAACTTGAAGGCGGCAAAAAAGTTCAAACGTTTGCCGATAGCTTTGGCTTATACCTGTTTATAAACAAGTCAGGTAAGTATTGGCGTTTAAAGCATCGCTATGATGGCAAAGAAAAAAGCCTACCTTTGGTGTCTACCCTTAAACAAGCCCGTGATGCACGGCAAGCAGCTAAAGAACAGATAAAAGCAGGTGTTGACCCTAGCCAAGCCAAACAACCACCTTTAAGAGTGTGGCTTATGAATGGATTGAAAAGCAAGCCCCATCATGGGCAACATCCACCCACAAAAGCACCGTGGCACGGCTAGAGCGTCATATTATCCCCTTCATTGGTCGCTACCCATCAAAGATTATAGAAGCCATAGATGTATTATCCGTTGCAAGGCGTGTTGAGGAAAAAGGCAACATTGAACTAGCCCACCGCATCAAGCGCATGTGTGGGCAAGTGGTGCGTTATGCCGTGGCTACTGTCGTATCAAAAGCGACCCATCTAGGGATATACAAGGCGCACTATCCCCCGTTGTGACCAAGCATAGGGCTTGCTTGCATCAAAGACCCCAAACAAGCAGGGCAACTCATGCGAGCAATCCAAGGTTTTACAGGCACACATATCACAGCATGTGCTTTACGCTTATCGCCTTATGTGTTTTTACGACCCAAAGAACTACGCACCCTTGAATGGCGTTTTATTGATTTTGAAACAGCTTAAATTGTTATCCCAGCCGAAAACATGACGATGAAGCATAAGCATGTTGTGCTATTAGCCAAACAAGCCGTGGCAATCCTCAAAGATGTGCAAGCCTTAACAGGGCAAGGCAAGTATGTGTTTCATGGTGCAAGGGCAACAAGCCGCCCCATGAGTGAAACACCATAAACGTCTACTTGCAACACCCTGGCAATAACAAGCAGATCAATCTGCTTTACATAACTTGGATGTTGCACTGAGCCTCACAGAGAGAAAGCTAAATCACACCAAACGGGCTTGCTCAATAATTACCACTTGGCTTATTGCACGATATTTTACACCTATAAACTTAGCACTTGGAGTATTTTTTACTCTCTAAACAATAACATGTAAAAGTTGACACTAACATTATTGACAGCCACCCTTTTAAGCATAGGTTGTTTTATAATTAACAATTATTAAAAAATATAGGAGTATACATGGCTCTTCGCCTTTTATTCATTCTGCTTATGCTTACATTAACACAGGCAGGTTGCGCCTTAAGTTCAGGCATGGTTCCGCCTTCCAAGTCCAATGCGAAAGAAATATCCAACCTTGATTCCGCAATCGATATCATCCCCATATCCCCAGAACTTATTATATCACAAGTTAGGAATAAAAGTGCCGAAAAGGTCGCACCAGAAGCTGTAGTACGTCAGCCAACACAACATGAGTATCGTATTGCACCTCATGACATTTTGGCGATTACTGTTTGGGATCACCCTGAATTAACTATTCCATCAGGAGCCAACCCTCCCCCTGAACTCATTGGAAATGTCGTACGCAATGATGGTAGTATTTTCTATCCTTACGTGGGTGTAATCATAGTTGCAGGAAAGACAGTGGAAGAGGCTCGGAGTTTAATTACAAAAAAACTAAGTCACTATATTGAAAAACCTCAGGTTGATGTTCGTATTGCAAAGTATAAAAGCCAGTTTGTTTATGTGACTGGTGAAGTAAATTCTCCACGTACCATTGCATTAACAGCTTCTCCATTGGACATGGTTTCTGCAATTAATGAGGCTGGCGGTCTTAAAAGCTCTGCCGACCTTAGCCATATTCTCTTGATTCATTACGATGGTACAAAAGAAACTATAGATATTTCTAAATTACAAACCCAAGGGAAGCTCTCTGAAAACCGTTCACTTAAAGCAGGGGATCACCTGTTTGTCCCCGACAGTTCAAACAATGTTGTGTTCGTTACAGGCGAGGTAAAAACACCAGGTAGCAAGCAACTCGGTTACCAAAGGTATACCTTAACACGTGCACTAGCTGATGCTGGCGGTATCGATAATAATACATCCAACCCAAGTCAAGTTTACGTCTTACGTGGTTTTACAGAAAATTTAGACAAAGCCAACCCAAAAGTATCCGTGAAAATTTATCATTTGGATGCAACTACGCCAACGGGGCTCATACTAGGTAATCAGTTTGAACTCCAAGCTCAAGATGTTATCTTTGTCTCCAGCACCAATGTTGCACGCTGGGGCCGCGTGATGAACAACCTTGCAACAACTATTCAAGCATTAAGCTTAGCGCGCTTATTCCAATGATTAGTAAATCAAACACAAATACTTACCTGATTGAAAGGGCATTAAACTCATGACACACCAGACTCTTGCTCCCGCCCCTGAAAAAACCGTTACTTTACTTGATATTGTCAACGCAGTTTTAGGAGGCTGGAAAACTATTGCTCTAGTGACAACACTCATTGTACTTGGCGCACTTCTTTTTCTTTTAATTGGCAAACCAATTTATCAAGTCAACGCTGTCATTCAAATTGACCAGTCATCCAAAGGTATGAGTAGTCAGCTTGCGCCTATTGAAGCCATGTTAACAGGTACATTACCTTCTGATGGAGAAATAGAGTTAATTCGTTCACGCTCTGTTGTTGGTAGAGCGGTTGATAAATATCACCTGGAAATCTCAACACGCGCCAAGCGCCTTTTTCTTATCGGCGGTATCGCTGCGGCAATCAATAAAGGTGCTGAAAAACCTGTGGCTCCTTGGCTTTGGATGAGCTCTTATGGGTGGGGAGGTGAGTCTTTAAAAATCAATGTTTTATCTGTACCTAAATCACTGCTCGGTGAAACCCTTATTCTCACGACTTTAAAACATGGCATGTTTAAACTCACAGATCCTGATGGAAAATTACTATTCGAAGGGGAAGTCGGCAAACGTCTTTCTCACAAACAGTTTTTTATACATGTTTCTCAGTTGCGAGCAAGACCAAGAACCGAATTTGAAGTGGTTGCATCATCGAGGTATGATACGGTTATTGATTTGCAAAGTGACTTAGAAATTAGTGAGCTTGGTCGCCAATCCGGTGTTATTCAAATAGTTTATAATAACTCAAATAGTGCGCTTGCGGTTGGCATTGTAAATAGCATTGTGGATGAACACGCGCGACAAAACATTGCTCGCAAAGCCGAGGAAGCAAGGAAAACACTCGCATTCTTAACTATTTACCTTCCAAAATCTAAAGATAATCTAGCGTTGACGGAGCGCGCCCTAAGCAACTTCCAATCACAACATGGTACTGTCGCTATAGAACAAGAAACCAAAGGTTTATTGGATCGTACGGTTATGATTGAAAGCCAACTTGAACAACTTAAGCTAGAGAGACAGGACTTAAGGCAACGTTTTTCTAACTTTCACCCTAATATCATTACGTTAGACAATAAAATTCTTGCATTGAAAAAATCTCTCTCAGCTGAGTACGATAAAATGCAAACACTTCCCGCAATTCAACGCGAACTACTAGGGCTCACACGAGAAGTAAGTGTTAGTACAGAAATGTATACTTATCTAATGAATCGTACACAAGAGTTGCGGCTTATGGAGGCTGGTACAGTCGGTGATATTCGAATCATTGATCGTGCTGAAAAGCCTTTTGAACCCATCTTTCCCATACCTTCAGTAGTCATTGCTGTAGCAACATTTTTAGGGCTTATGTTGGGGACTGTTATTGTCGTCTTACGCTTATCATTACGACATGGTGTAAAAACGGCAGAGGATATTGAAACGGCAACAGGTGGTGTAGTCTATGCGGTGCTTCCTTTCGCAGAAAATCAAGCAAAACTACCTAAAAACAGTAACCTTCTAGCCAAGGAGGAGCCTAAAAACGTTACCGTTGAGGCACTACGGAATTTCGTTGTCAACTTACACTTCACATTGGTCGATACAAAAAAACAAAGTATTGCTATTTCGGGTATTAGCCCAAATGCAGGTAA
Organism: Flavobacteriales bacterium; assembly: GCA_016763645.1. GTDB lineage: Bacteria > Bacteroidota > Bacteroidia > Flavobacteriales_G > NORP312 > NORP312. The sequence goes on along the minus strand of JAESTK010000285.1, from coordinate 13,867 downwards.
AAGCTTTGTTTCTGCCAACTTAGCCTATTTATTGGCTCAAAGTGGGAAACGTGTCTTGCTTGTTGATACCGATATGCGCAAAGGTTATCTCGCAGAAACTTTTAATGCGAAGAAAACACCTGGGTTATCTGAGCTCTTAGCAAGCAATGAAACAAGTACCTCCTTCCTCAATAAAGTAGATAAAAACTTAACTCTCATTACTTCTGGTCTTTACCCACCAAACCCCGTTGACTTATTGATGTCACCTCGGTTTGAAATGTTAATGCAAGCGTGGGAGCAAGACTATGATTTCATCATTATGGATACACCACCTGTACTCTCTGTTGCTGATGCCACGATTATCGCAGAACAAGTTGGTTCGACCTTTCTCGTAGTTCGTGCTGAAGAAAATTCTGCTGATGATATTCTCGCCGCAGCTAGACGTTTTGAAAATATCAATCAACCTGTCCATGGCTATTTGCTCAATGGTTTTATTCCTGACTTACTCAGTGCTAAGGGCTACGGTAAATACGCATATTACGGTTATGGTGCTTATACAGATGATAAATAAGCTGGGTAATCAGGAGAATACTTGTGTCTGATCAATACCAAGCCCCCAGAACTGGGGTAGAAATAGCTTTGGCAAAAATATGGGAGCAAGCTTTAAATATTGAGCCTATTGGTATTCGAGATCATTTTACCGACGATTTGGGTGGTGACTCTATTGTTGCCGTTCGCATTATCGAGCCTATCCAAAAGAAAATTGGTGTAACCCTACAAATGACAGCATTGTTTGACGCACCAACGATTGCTGAACTTGCCAGCTACTTGACGAAGAACTACAAAAACCAAATTCATTTATTGATGGATTATGCACAAGAGCTTGATGACCAGAAGGAAGAAAAAAATCAAGCTATACAACCACTTCAGGATAGTCAGCTACAGGCTTACCAACGCGCAATCCACACCCTTTTTAACACTGAAGCTGGCATAAGCCCAACACCAGAAGATAAATTGGACTCTGCTGTATTCATACTCTCTCCGCCTCGCTCTGGATCCACTTTATTACGTATCATGCTTGCAGGGCACACTAAGTTATTCTCACCTCAGGAGCTTAACCTATTACCTTTCCCTTCCATGCAACAAAGAGCTACACAAACTGGTGAACGCCTTACCTTTTTCATGCAAGAAGGTGTCGCACAAGCATTGATGGAAGCCAAAGGCTGCACGCAACAAGAAGCTACAGATTTCATCCAAGACATTGAGACCAAGGATAAAAGCATTGCCGAAGTGTATGCCGCAATACAAAATAGTATTGGTAACCGCGTATTGGTAGACAAATCACCACTTAATGCATCCTATCCACTTGCTGTGGAACAAATTGAACAGCTTTTTGAGTCGCCAAAGTATATCCATTTGACCCGTCATCCTTATGGTATGATCAAGTCATACGCTGAAGAACGTTCCGATATGCTATTTCCCTTTGAACTGGACATTGAACCCGAACAATTTGCTGAAGCCAACTGGTTAAGCTCGCATCAAGCCATCGAACAAGGTTTGGAAGATATTCCTATGCGCCGCCAAATGAACCTCACCTTTGAGCAACTTACAGCATCACCTGAAACAAGCATGAAAAAGGTGTGCCATTTCTTAAATATTGATTACCACCTTTCCATGGTAAACCCTTATGATGATAAGGACCAACGCATGACGAAGAGTGTTAATGACAAAGGTATTATGATTGGTGACAGGAAATTCTATCAACACAAAAATATAGATCCAAATGTTGCAAACACATGGAAAGAAACATACACAGAAGATTTTTTGCGTGATGACACCTTAGAATTAGCTTCTCTATTTGGTTATCAAAGCATTCAAGATATGGACTAAGGAAACAAATATGACCTACATCCCTCCGCGCGATGAAATTGAGTTGGACTTGCTCGACATTTGGCAACAACAATTTAAACGCCCTCAAATTGGTATGTTGGATTCATTTGAGAGCCTGCAAGCTGAAGAGCAACACTTGGAAGCGATTAGCCAAGCTATTTTTCAAAGGTTTAAACGAAAATTAGACGCGACCACGCTAAAAACTGCTCAAAACATTGATGCTATAGCTGATATTCTACGCGAAGATGTAAAAGAAGTCTCTTTTTCATGTTTGGTGCCCATGCGCGAATCAGGCACAAAATTACCCTTCTTTTGCGTACATGGTGCTGGTGGAAATATCATGATATTCCAAGACCTATGCAAAAACCTTGGGGATGATCAACCTTTTTATGGTCTTCAATCCCAAGGGTTAGACGGTGAATCAGAACCACTAACCAGGATTGAAGCAATGGCATCCCAATATTTATCTGAGATTCGTCAAGTTCAACCCCATGGTCCATACATTTTTGGCGGCATGTGCTTAGGCGGATTAATTGCATACGAGATGGCACAGCAAATGCGGGCAGCAAGTGAAGATGTAGCCTTGGTTGTGTTGTTGGATGCACGTAATCCAAGTTCCATGCTGGCCATGGATGAAAATGAGCTTGTAGACAAAAGTACCCTCGACAAAATTAAGAAAAAACTCCAGCAGGGTGACTTGTTCAACACACTCAAACGAAAAACAGGGCGTTTGGCAACCATGGTAGTCAAGAACACAACATGGGCAATCAAAGAAAAAGTGGGCAATCAATTTGTGGATCAAGAGAAACGTTTTTACAAACACATTTGGGATGCCAACGCTATCGCCCGCAAGGCTTACGTGCCTAAACCTTATCCAGGTGATATTTTAGCCTTACTTGCAGCCGAAGCACCCGATGGCTCACCCAGAGACCCCAAACGAGGCTGGACAAAGCTCGCACCCCAACTCGAAGTTATCAAAGTACCAGGGCGACATGATACCGTAGTTCGTGAGCCGCAAGTTAAAGGGTTAGCCCAAAGCATCAATCAGCGTTTTGCCAACATAGCAAACAACACTTAATCACAGATCATGATTGATCTCTATGCTGTTCGCCTTGATAAAATTCAAACTTTAGTGCCTGATTTGTATGATCGTGTGCTCAATACTGCTGAAAAGAGGCATGTCAGCAGACAAAAAATAGAACGTGTACGTCATCAGAGAGTCTTATCACGTGCCGTCTTACGACTAATTCTCAGCAGCCATACCCATGAACATGCACAAAACATCCAGATTCATACCACAACCTATGGTAAACCCTACCTCAAAAACAAAAATCTTTATTTTAATGTTTCACATACCAACCATATGCTCATTATCGCACTTTCAACCCAATATGATGTCGGCATTGATATTGAATATCAAAATACTGACATACAAGTCCAGAACATACCCAAACAATGCTTCCACCCAGAGGAGTGGGAACACTTTCTATCTTTATCAGATCAAGATAAACAACAGTTTTTTCTGAAAATGTGGACACAAAAAGAAGCTGCAAGCAAAGCTATAGGGCTCGGATTCCACTCTCCTTTTCAGCATATAAACACCCTAAATCAAAGTCATACCCTCACCATCAATGCTCAAAAGGTTCAACAACATAGAATCAAGACACCACGCAAGCAGTATATTGTTGCTTTGGCATCAGTATCCATGCCTACCTATCAAGCAAAACCTTGGAAAGAACTTCATCATGAATGGATAAAACAATGCTCCATCTAAACCTACCAAACTTTTTAATCATTGGTGCACCTAAATCGGGTACAACATCTTTATTCCAGTACCTTAGGCTACACCCTGATATTTTTATGAGCAGCCTCAAAGAACCCAACTTTTTTTCCTTGGAAGGACAGAGCATCAACTACCAAGGACCTGGGGATCAACGTGGTAACCGTTGCCGTATCACCAACTTAAATGATTACCAAAGTCTATTTAAGCCTGCCACACATCATTTGGCTCGTGGCGAAGCATCTACGGTTTATTTATATTCAGAACATGCCGCTGCAAACATTGCCCAACATAATCCAGACATGAAAATGATTGCTATTCTGCGCAACCCAGTGGATTTAGCCTATTCAGCATTCTTACACATGCAACGCGAAGGACGTGAGCCGTGCCGTACCTTTGAAGAAGCCTTAGTAAAAGAAAATATGCGTATTCAAAACAATTGGGCTCCTATGTGGCACCTTACCAAACAAGGATTCTATGCTGAACAGATCCAACGCTACGACCAATATTTCCCCAAACACCAAATTAAAGTATTCTTTTACGAAGAGTGGAAAAACAACCCTCAAGGTGTGATTAAGTCCATTTTGGAATTCCTTGAAGTCGATGATTCTGTTCATTTGGATATGTCCAAACGATTTAACGAAAACGGAAAACCAAAAAAACTTTGGTTACACCACCTTCTCACCAAAAACAATCCACTCAAACGCATTTTAAAACCTTTTTTACCCAAACGTTTCCGACGCAACATGATGGCTTCGATTACCAAGAAGAATTTAGAGAAAAGTCATACACCTGCAATGCTGGCAAAAACACGAATCATGCTTCAAGCACGGTTCCATGACGACATTAAAGCCTTAGAAAAACGAACAGGTCAAAACTTAGACCATTGGCTCAAAACCCATTAAGTTTTGCAGTATAGTAACCATCACGCTTCTGAACACGAATCTGCAACGGTGATTTGTTAGGCTCTGAAGAAATTGTACAAAGCCACGACTCTGTATTGTCTATCTCATGTGTTTCATCAACCCGTTGGCAATTCAGGTCAACGGGGGAATAGCGCTCTCTATCACTATTTAACCAGTAAGCACGTGCTATATCCTTACAAATAGCCGTTTTATACAAGTAATCTAAACCTATTTCATTGTCCATCTGTAACCATTCTTGCCATTCCTGAGCTGAAAAGACCAGCCAAGCGAGTTTATAAAGCCAAACCTTTCCAGATGAATATAAAAAAACTGTATTCAGTGTTTCTAATACATACTCACCCTTATTCTGCTCTGCTAAGAAGTAATGTGACGGGTACTCAGTAAAACGATTGTAAACAACAGGAATACTAAAGTGTTTATCTAAATTCCCATTTAATTTTGCTAATAAATTACCTTGTTCATCAAAATACTCTGCATCTGATTGAATCGCTAAAGTTTCAGGCCATAGCTGATGGTAAGCCACTCCAGTAGGTGGACTTTTTGAGCCTTTATCATTGATAAAATGCTCAACCAATAGGTTACCTTGCTTGTCGAAAAATTTATATGATGCATTTTCTGGAACCTTTGAGCCATCTGTCTGTACATATTGAATACGCATTTTCACAACTATTTTCTCACCCTCAGGTACTGGTGCAGAAAAATACTGGTAAGATTTTACTTGAAAAGGTAAAACCGTCAAATCTACCCCAAACCGACTATGCACCCAAAATGTTGATAAGTGCATCGAAGCATCGAGCATAATTGGATCAATTAAAAATTGAGGAGAGTCTTCATTTTGGAACAAACCGTTTCTTGATAAAGCTTTTAACTCAGCGACAACACCATCATTCCCCATCGTTTTAATCGCTTGTACAGCTTGGAATGGAGGACCATGAAACTCACCTGGAACCCATGGTTTTACTGGCTCATCATCAAGGTAAAAGTTATTCCGATGATAAGGGAAATCTACTTTGCCAGAAGGTGAAAAGCCACTGCTTATAGCTTGGATACTTTCTTTGTTGCCAAACTCTACTTTGCTTTCAAAAGACAGTTTTCTTTTCCCGTTTACAACATTAAAAATACGACAAAGTACTACATTATCGTGAAGGATTTGCGCTTGAATATCCAAACTGATCGGATGCCTTAAATATACAAACCAACTGAGTGCCCTCAAGTCATATATCCGCTTGACCTCACATGACTCACCCATCAAAGTTACGGCTGCTTCCACGATAGTTTCCAAGCTGAAAGTAAAAGGTATTACAGGTAAAGCTGTTCTACTTTTATCCCGTAAGCTTGAAAAGCCACCAAAAGTATGATGTAAAAGATAAGGTTCTTTTTCTAAGGTCACCTCACGAACCCAACGCGATTGTTTTGTATCACAAGTAAGTTGCTCACCCAATAAAAAATATGCTCGCGAATCTTCCTGTTTGGATTGTGAAATTTTCGGTAGCAAGTTCATTATCCGAGATTGCTGCTGTAAAAATATTTGCATTAAATCGAAGTGACCGTGAAGCAAAGCAGTTTGATCGAGCACTTTTTGCTTTGCTTTCACTTGAGAAATCTTTGGAGGAGCTGTAGAAACCCTTTCATACTCGCCCTCTTGTCCAAAAAGCTTTGCAACATCATGGATATGCCCAGAAACAAACAATTGCCCAATCATTTGTACGAAAGCCTCAACTTCATCAAGACTGCCATGCCCTGTTGAAATCACCTTTACATCTTTCCCTTGTAAACAATCATTTAAAAATGCTGACACATTATTTTTAGGTCCCACCTCAATAAATGTAAAAACACCTGCTTCATAAAGATTTTCTATAGTCTCTTGAAACCGAACATGACCTTGCAACAAGTGACTGACTAAGATTCTTGCTTCGCTATCATTACTAGAAAATGGCGCTGCTGAAATGCAGCTATATACCTCGCCACAAGCAGAGCCAAGCCTTAAACGCTGATAAAATGGTTTTAGCTCTTTAGCAATAGTCTCGAAAAGCGGTGTATGATAGGCATAGTGAAATGGCATAACATCAACCAAACCACCAGCCTTTTGCAGTGACAACAATAATTGATCAGCCACGGCATTTGGACAAAATATAATCTTTTGATTTGGGCAATTATCCAACGCAATGTAAATGTCTTTCTCACTCTTTGGGAAACATGCTCGAATAGCTTCCGAGTTCAACATACCAACACTATATAATGTACCCTTAGGTGCATCATGCTGTGCAATAGCCGAACGGTATGTATCAACAAAATCACGCGTTGTTGTTTCAAATACTTCCTGCTGCATACCATGAGATAAACGATTACTTGCCACCAACGCCGTAGACTCACCTGTACTGAGCCCTAAAAAAACATCAGGTTTAACACCTAATATCGTCATCAATTCATAATATGCCAAAGAAATAGTATTGACAATACATGCACCAATATCCAAATCAAATAACTTAGGGTGCAGTATTTTCTTGTACTTCCCAGTATAATAATAATGGCTTATAGCCTCACCCTCAGTTTCTAATAATGCCGAATCCAAACGTTTGACCCACTTCTGAACTGTAGGGTACCGCTTTGCCAACTTCGTTCCCATACCTGGGAACTGGCAACCTTGACCTGGAAAGACAAACGCAACTTTCCCTCCCCTTTCTGTACTTGCATAGAATGCACCTTTGGCAATACGCCCCTCTCGGCGAACGCCATTTTGTAAGATACTCTGCACTTTTTCTAGCAATAACCGTAGTTCATCAGCAGTTGATGTTGCTAAAAACAAACGATAGCTACCACTTTCTTTCACCTTGCAGTTATGCAGGTAAACAAGCTGTGTATTTAGATGTTTATGTTGGAGTAGCTCTTTAAGTTGTTGAAGTAATCGTTCTTTGTCAGATGCCGAAAAAAACAAAACAGCATCTGACGCAAACAACATTTTTTGCTCTACTCTAGTCAATGCAATACTCCATGCTGCACTGCTTTATCACCTAGTGATGAAGCTACAACCACCACATCATCCGTTGCTGCAGAAAAAGCTTCGCGCTGAAAAAACAACCTGCCTAGTTCAGGGCTAATCATGCCAATACCCATGTCGGCCATTTGCTGTTCTGCAGCTTCTGTAACCATACCAGTACCTGCATCCCATGGACCCCAGTTAATAGACTTAATATGTACATGAGGCCAATCTTGTTTCAACTGTACTGCCAGTTGATTCAAAACTTCATTCGCAGCGGCATAATCAATCTGACCAAGGTTACCAAATCGGCCTGAAACTGATGAAAAGAACACCAGTAATTTCAAATCCTCAAAGCGGATATGTTCGGCTAAAGTCCATGCACTCATTATTTTAGTATCAAATACCCGATTAAACGAGTCTGCCGTTTTATTCACCAACAATTGGTCTTCAATCAACCCCGCTGCATGAATCACAGCATCAATACGACCATATTGCGAGTAAACATTATCAATCAACGATGAGAATGATTCAACATCACTTACATCACAACTCAAGTAATCAACTTTTGCTCCTAACTTCTCTAGACCATCAATATTTTTTCGCATATCACGAGTTGAAATCACAGATTTCACCTGGTTTTCAATATCCTTAGGTGACATTCTTTCACCACGGTCTTGCGCCTGTGCAATGAGAACACTGCGAATTTCACTTGCGCTTTTTGCTTGTGGCATCGTATCCACATCATCTCTAGACCATGCTGTACGCCCTACAAGCACCAACTGCGGATGAAATGGAGCCAAGTCTTGCAAGATTTCAGCAGTAATACCTTTAGCACCACCTGTCACTAAAACAACCCAATCTTTCGGTTCTATAGGTATTTCCCCTGATTCTTTCAAATTGTTTAACTCTGGTACAATTGTCATACGTTTGTCTTGCTGGTAACTAACTTCAACATAACAAGAGTCTTCATCTAAAAATTCATCAACAATAAACGCTGCCATTTTCTTTGGTGAAACACCTGCATCAAAATCAACACTTCGCGCATGTACATCTGGATATTCATGGCGCACTGTTTTCAGCATAGCACTAAGACCTGCCGAAGTTATAGGTGGATAAACTTGAGCCTCAACATCATACGACCCTAGTAAACTTGCCGCCAATAAACGATAGGTAAGAGCTTTGTTCTCCCCTTGGCTTTTATTCTGAAGCAGTGGTTTTAAAATCGAGAAAAATGCTTTCTGACACATCTTGGATGTATCTACACATGCATCAATTGATTTTTCAACATGGTCAATCAAGCCTGCCAAGTGAATCAAACCCATGATAGATTTATTATTCTTCAATTGCTGGGCAACCCAAGCTTCAAGTGCTTCCACATCGGCAAGCATAGCTTCGGGTACAACCACGCTATCCACACCTTTATCCTTAAGCTGCTTCACTACTTTATGCACAATTTTTAGTTTATCTGGCGTAATCAAAATACAAACATCTGAAAAGTGAGCAGTGGCTTTAGGTACCGCAAGAGGCACTGCCTTTAATGTAAACCGTGGTAAATGTTGAAGTGTGATATTTGTTTGACTACCAACTTGAATATTTAACCGTTGTTCCACCTCTTTCTCACTTTCCACTTGAGAAGTTGTTAGGTTCTCAATTTGAGCTACCATCTCACGTAAAGACTTGGTGCGTGAAATACTATCCATATGGTTTTGCAGCAAGGCAACAATATCCTCAGGTAAACGTGATTGAAGTGTGCCCATAATTTCAACACGCTTAATCGAATCAATACCCAGCTCGGCTTCCATATCTTGATCAGGGTCAAGCATATCTTCAGGATAACCAGTACGTTCAGCGACTATGGAAACCAGCAATGACAATAAATCTGGCATAGCTGGTTGCAAGACCCCGCTACTGCTTTCTGGTTGCAAAGCTTGTTTCACACCTGCAGCAATTGGCTCTTGAGTATTTACATACTCAGGCTCGGTTATACTTGGCAACGCTGCACCCACATTTGGTGTCACCCCACCTTGCATAAAGTCAGTCACTATCTTTTCTTGAAGTGCCAAAAACTCGCGCATAGTCTTCTGGTAAGAAAGCAGCACGTCATTCAAAGGCTGGTTACTTGAGACTTGTGGTATTGTCTGCTCGGGCTGTCCAATAGGGCGCTGGGTTTCCAAGGTAAGCATTGGTACACGACCATTACTGCCTTTGGGCTCACTGTGATGACGAACTTTATCACCACTCACCCAATAAGAAGTTTTCCCCAATGGTTTTGGTATGGCTTGACTAAGCACTTGGTTTGGTTTCTTCACCTGAATGTTTCGCTGGCTAAACAAGGCTCTAACTTGAAGGTTAGGTGCTACGGCTGCAAGTTCTGCAAGCGATTGCAATAAACCTTGAAGGCTGCCATTGCATTTATCCAAAGCAATACAACAATGGGGTTTGGCTTGTAGAATTTTACCTACAAGATTACTTAAAATATTTTTAGCACCTACTTCCACAAAAGTACGTACCCCAGCTTCATACATGCGTTCAATTTGGCTAACAAACTCTACCGAGCCTAACAAGTGCTCTGAAAGTTGCGCCTGAATAGCCTCGACATCATCAGGGTAAGGTTCTCCTGACTGATTTGCATATACGTCTATAACTGGCATGTTCATTTCAGTGGCAACAATAGCATCTGACAAAGGCTGTTTGGCCTGAGCCAACAAAGGTGAATGAAATGCACCCGATACTGGCAACAAGCGAACCGAAACACCTTGGCTTTCCATCTTATCTAACACCGACACGACAGCCTTCTTTGCACCTGAAATAATGGTTTGCTGTGGTGCATTATGGTTGGCAACCACAATATCCTGTTCCCCTTCTAACCAGCTTTCAACCTCTTTACGCCCCAACATCACTGCAGCCATAGCGCCCGATGCGCCCTCTGCTGCTTTGGCCATCAATCGACCACGTTTTTCTACCAGTTTATACAAAGCACTATCATCAAACACACCTGTCGCACACAACGCCGTATATTCACCTAAGCTATGTCCACAGATTGCATCAGGGCGAATACCCAACTGGTTTAGTAGGTGAGTTAAGCCCATAGAATATGCTGCCAAAGCAGGTTGCGCGACATGGGTTTGCGTTAAAGCTTGGGTTTGTGCATCAATGGTCACCTTATCATACCCACTGGGTGGAAATACAATATCACACAAAGGTTTTTCATAAGTATCTTGCAGTACCTCACTGGCACATTCAAAAGCTTCGCGCACAGCGTCAAAATACACTGCATGTTCAATACCCATATTCACATACTGTGACCCTTGACCTGGGTACATAAATGCAAGTTTATCAACTTTTTTCTCTAAACTATCTGCATAATACAATGGTGCCTGAAGTAATGTGTTGGCTTCTCCATCTAGCTCTTCAATGCTTTGTTTTACCAATGATTGAAGCATTGACAAATCATCTGCGACAAAACTTAAGCACACGGTATCCATGCTGCTGCCTTGATAAGCATAAGCTGTTGCCAATTCACGTAATGCAGGTTGACTTCCCTTCGCTAAAGAGGTCTCTAATTGTTTCAAGCTTTGTAGCAATGCCGTTTTGTTTGCTGCACGAAACACAAACAATTCACAAGGCCACACATCTGCACCTGTGGGCTGAGTTCTCAGCGAGCCTTTGTACTCTTCTAAGGCAGCATGGTAGTTGGTTCCGCCAAAACCAAATGCGCTTACCCCAGCCCTGCGTGGATGTAGTGATGAGGCAAACCAAGGTCGCTTCTGATTCAAAATAAATACTGGGCTATCAGCATCTGCTATAACATCCAAAGGGTCGGAAACATTCATGTGTGGTGACTGTACTTTGTGGTGTAGTGACAGCACAGCCTTAATTAAAGCTGCTACTCCTGCCGTAGATTTTGTATGACCAATTTGTGACTTAACGGAGCCAAGAACACTACTTTTAGGTTTAGCACTGTATTTACGCAAGGTACTAATGATAGTCTCTGATTCTACCTTATCACCCACTTGAGTTCCCGTACCATGTGCTTCAAACAAAGCAACCGTATCTGGCGTATAACCTGCTTGGCTGTATGCTCGATCTAGCGCTCGCATCTGACCTTTAGCTAACGGTGCTGTCATTCCCAAAGCTCTACCATCACTAGAGCTTCCCATTCCCTTAATTACACCATAAATTCTATCACCATCACGTTCTGCATCCGCCAGCCGCTTTAATACAACCACAGAAATACCTTCACTAATTACAATTCCATCACTGTTTTTATCAAAAGGGCGTGATACTCCTGATGGCGATAGTGCTTGCGTCTTAGCGAAACACATATAGGCAAAAGGATGCATAATTGTGTCAATTCCACCTGAAATCACGACGTTTGCTGTCCCATTGACTAACTCTTGCACAGCATTTCTTAGCGCTGCCAATGATGAACCACATGCCGCATCCACCGTTTGGTTGGTGCCACCTAGATCAAAACGGTTGGCAACACGGCCAGCAGACACGTTCAGAAGTAAGCCAGCGAATGATTCTTCATTCCAACTAGGAAGTCTATCCAACACTTCCTGCGAGGGTTTCCCCACGACTTTATCAAGCTCAGTACGTGTCGCATATTGAACACCCAAGTCACCAAATCCACCCGTTGCTCCTAAGATAACAGATGTATGCTCCCTATCGAAATTACCATCTTCATAACCTGCATCTATTAATGCTTGGCGCACCACGCCTAAAGTAAGCAATTGAATAGGGTCTATGGTTCCCAATGAGTTGGGAGGGATACCAAAGTCCAGAGGGTCGAATGGTACTTCACCAAAAAAACCGCCATTCTTCATATAAATCTTTTCTTTAGCTTTTCTGTCTGCGTCAAAGTACAGTCGCCAGTCCCAACGCTCTTTAGGGATTTCTGAAATCACCTCAAGTTTATTGAGAATATTTTGCCAGTATGTTTCCACATCATGTGCGCCAGGCAACAATGTCGACACGCCCACAATAGCAATATCAATAGGTTTTTCTTGTTGCTGTTCTGGGCTATGCGTTGATGAAAGGCTTTCAATCAATGCCCTGCTCTCTTGAACCATACCTTCATGCAAAGCAGTAATCGTTGTTTTCTCATGGTGTAATGTTGCCACTTGCCCAATCATATACATGCCTTCTTCAAGCTGCTCATCATGGCTAACCTGAACAACGTCACCATTATCATCTCGTTTTAAACCTTTAGAAGCAATACGCAAACGACCCAAACTTAAACCATCAAGGTGATGACTCACTTCCGTAGCATCCACCCCCTCCTGAAGCAATTTGCGACGTGTTGCATAAAACTCTTCGGCAAATGTTGTATTCACACAACGGCTTGCATGACCGGGTCCTGTCACCAAGTTAATCGTATTTTCGCATTGTATGGCCTGGTTTTGGAATTCTTGTACAATCGAACCCTGTGATACAGCTTCTTCAGTAAACAGGTATACAGTGCCCATTAACACACCAACTTTTGCGCCACGCGCCACCAGTGGTGCTGCCAATACATTAACCATGGTTGCAGATAATCCATCATGAATCCCCCCTGCAAAAAGAAGCTGAAACTCATCCTCTCTTCTTTTGGGCATATCCTCAAGCAACACTTCAATCATTTGTTCCCAAAGCACAAAGCTAGACAACGGGCCAACATGCCCACCACATTCACGACCTTCAAACACAAACTTTCGTGCACCTTGAGCGATAAACATGCGCAATAATTCAGGCGTTGGGGCATGGATATAGGTACTAATACCTTCATCTTCCAATCGCTTGGCTTGATCTGGTCTTCCCCCTGCAATCAAGGCAAAGGGCGGCTTGTGTTTCAGCACACTTTGCAATTGTGCTTCGTAAAGCGACTGCTCAATAAAACCAAGTAGTCCAACGCCCCAAGATTGGTCACGAAGCAACTTCTCTGTCTCGGTTAAAATACTATCAATCTGCTCAGCTTTAAGCACAGCTAGTGCGATTAAGGGCAGTGCCCCACCATCAGATACTGCCTTGGCAAAACCTGGTGTGTCACTCACACGTGTCATCGGCCCTTGGACAAAGGGATAGGTCGTGTGATGCGCTTGCGCCAAAGGTGATTGCTCACAAATAATATGATTTTTCTTGGCTAGACCGACTTGAATCTCACTCTGTTGTAAAATGGCTTGTACCAATCGCCCTGTTGTTTTATAGGTGTCTGCAAATGGAGCGGCTAAGGCAATGGCTTGCCCCATAGGTAAGGCTTTGTTTTCGTGATTCCAACCTAAATAAGCCTTTGCTTTTTCTTGCCAAATTTCCTTCGCCGAAGCCAAAGTA
>JAESTK010000316.1 GCA_016763645.1 Flavobacteriales bacterium | reverse complement strand
CCATACATAAACCACTGACTAGCCGGTTGATCTTTAAAATAGAAGCTCAATGGATCGAATAAATGAACTAAGCCGATATTCGATGCTCCATTTTGTCCTAACCCTAAATGCTCTGGATACCAATAAAGCGACACATAAAAACCTGTTAAAATAATACCGACAAGCCAACCCCAAACACCTCTATTGGTAAGCGCTTTTTGCCAAACTCCATTATTTTTAATTCCTTCGGTTTGTGTGAAATAAGTTCTTGCTCCGAAAAGTATGCCTCCAGTAGAAATTGAGGCTATTGCAACTGTCAACCACAACGTATTGTCCTCGAAAGTGTAACCTCCCCAAGCCAAAAACAAAATCAATACACCCACTGCCGCAAGTGTCAAACTCAATTTTTGAACAACATCTATCCCAATAGGGTGTGGTTCAGCAATCGACATGTTTTCTTTTGCTCTCATATCTATGCTTTTATTAAGCTTAATATTCTATCCCAACTTTTTTGCTTTAGGACAATAGAGGCACCTGTTTCTTTATTGAATTGGTCGACAATTTCATTTTCATATTGCTTATAAAATTCAGGATCGAAATTGGCATCTTTTAAGTGCTGGAGCACATGGTCAACTGTTACCTTTTGGTTTAACCAAGCATCAAATACATGATGGCGTAATCGAATCCCAAAAGCATTTACACCTATAAACTTACGCGATTCTTTATCATAGACAAAGCGCATACACATTTTTCCACTTTGGTGTTCCCAATAAAAATCGGCCTGGTCGTGTTGCAATTCTGGAGAAACCCAACCGTATGTTTGATATTCTATATCTAAAAATTTAGCAGAATTAAACCAATGGCCCGGATTGTATTTTAGCTTGTTTCCTGTAATGGTACTCGCCACAGTTTCTCCCATAATTTTACCAGTGTACCAAATTTGCTCTATCGGTTGCCTACCCATAACTGGTTCTTTAAACTGGGCACAATCACCTACAGCATAAACATTTGACATATTGGTTTCTAAAAATCGATTAACCAAAATACCTTTATCCACTTCTAAATTAGCATGTTTTAAAAAGTCAATGTTTGGTCTTACACCAATAGTCAATCCAACTAATTGGCACTCGATGGTTTCTCCATTTTTAGTTCTAAGTTTTTCAACTCTACAATCTGTTCCTGCAATTATTTCATCCAACTCGGTACTTATCCTCAAATCAATACCGTGTTCATAAATATGGCGAGTTATAAGTTCAGATTCATTATCTGGCAACGAACAGTTCCAAAATCGTTCTTCTCGAATGAGAATAGTAACTTGAATGCCTCTTGTGAGTAACATTTCGGCTAACTCAATACCAATTAATCCTCCACCAACAATGACCGCTCGCTTAACACCTTTAGAGTTTTCTTCTAGTAATTCCAAGTCTTGGTAGCTGTATAATCCTTGCACACCTGGTAAATCTTGTCCTTTCCATCCAAGTTTATTTGGCTTAGAGCCAACTGCTAAAATTAAAAAGTCGTAATTTATTGTACTGCCACCAGCTAACTGAAGCAGTTTACTATTATAGTCAATTGAATTAACGTACGCGCGCTTTAATTCAATTCTGTTCTTTTTCCAAAAATGAGGTTCGTAAGGTTGTGTGTTTTCAAACGTCATGTGCCCCATGTATATATACATGAGCGCTGTTCTAGAATAGAAATAATCAGTTTCGGCTGAAATTACAGTAATTTTAATCGCACTATCTTTCTTCCGAATATGTCGAGCGGCAGTTATTCCTGATACCCCATTACCAATTATTACAACGTGACTCATAGTTTTGCAATTCTCAAAAGCAAATGTAAGTTAGGATTCGAATCTTTTTATGTCCAACACAAGACATTCTATTTTTTTAATTTATTTTCTTTGTAAAGTTATACCTTAAAAATAAATGAAAAAGGAACTAATTATAACCTTTACTGTTTTTGTTCTATCGCTTAGTTCAGCTTTCGCCCAAATTAACAATTTCAGCGCTAAGGCTGATGTTTTCTTGAGCAAATATGTCTCAAACGGACGAGTAAATTACACCGTAATAAAAAACAACCCCACGAGCTTAGACGAATTAGTTGAGTTAATTGCTACTCAAAACATCAAGGTGATTAACGAAACTGAGCGGAAAGCCTATTTAATTAATGTGTATAACATATTGGTTATCTATCAAATTATTGAAGCTTATCCTATTAGTTCGCCAATGGATGTACCCGATTTTTTTGACCAAAATAAATTTGATATTGGTGGTGAAAAAATGACATTAAATTATCTTGAAAACGAAGTAATTAGGGCAACGTACAAAGACCCAAGATTACATTTTGTATTAGTTTGTGGTGCTATTGGGTGTCCTGTTTTAGAAAATTTTGCCTACTCTCCCGATAAAGTTGAAGCGCAAATTGAGGCGCAAACAAAAAAAGCAATCAACAATTCTGAATTTGTTAAAATTGATAAGGCAAATGCAACCGTAATGCTTTCCGAAATTTTTAAATGGTATGCCGAAGATTTCAGGTTAGAGTCAAAAACCGACATTGAATACATTAATAAATATAGAGAAGTAGTTATTCCAGACTCATGCAAAACAAGGTTCTACTCGTACGACTGGAGTTTAAATGAACTTCTAGCTAACGGATTTACTGCGATAGAAAACCTTACAGATACTTCTTACAAAACCAACCTGCAAACGTACACTGCTGGTTCGTTACTTAAAAAAGGACAAATTGATATTTCTATGTTTAACAACATTTACTCTCAAACTAAAGCCAATTGGGCGCACAATAACTATTCGACCGGAAATCGAGAAACATTTACCAGTTCGTTAATTCAATTCACGTATGGAGTTTCCAAAAATGCGAGGTTTAACGTGGGTATAGACCTAAACTTAAAAGCTTCTGCAATAAGTTCAGACACCTCTTTTTCGAGCATTACGACTCCATTCAGGTTTCAAAACAATGATTCGATGAGAGCGGGAATAGCTTATATCGCTCCAAAAATCAAGTTCTCTCCATTTAAAGGAAATAATGATTTTTCGATTCAAAGTACCTTTATCACAACGCTACCATTTTTGGTGAAAAACCCTGAAGGATCTGATGATTTATCTTGGATAGAATGGGACAGATACATCTGGTGGACGCAATTATTTTATTCGAAATCTTTCGCAAAAGATAAACTGCAGCTTTTTACCGAATTAGATTTATTGTTTCGTTTCGCAAAGTGGAAAACACAAAGTTCTCATTTGGAAATACCCGTTAGCGTATTCATCAGCTATTTTCCTACTAAAAAACTTACGTTGTATGTAATGACACAACATGTTCCTCGATTTGTTTTTGGCAATAACAACCTTGCCACCACTGACTGGGTTGTTAATGCAAACTATACCCAGTCGGGTATTGGAATGAAATACCAAATTTTACCATCAGTTAATATTGAGTTACTTTACACCAACTTTTGGAGGTCGATTAATAACGGACAAGGCGAGACATTCAATTTAGGAATTAAATATGTTCATTAAATGGAGTTTAAAGCGCCAAGATAAAAGTATAAAGTACCTCTCTGCAACGCATTTTCAAACTTTACAAACTCAAACCACATGAAACTAAACCAACAAATTGCAATCTTAATCGCAAGGCTTTTACTTGGATTCATTTTCTTAATGCAAGGCTTCGGAAAAGTATTTACCTATGGTGTAGAACAAGTTTATGAAGGTTTTTTTAAAGAAACATACCAAGATCATCTTCCTGAAATTTTAACTTATACAACCGCATATTATACTTCATACGTGGAACTTTTAGGTGGGGCGTTTCTTATCCTTGGTTTATATCGAGACTATGCTTTATATGCTCTAGGTTCTGTTTTGGTAATCATCACCTTTGGTCATGGTTTGGCAGAACCCATTTGGGATTTATCGCATATGATGTTTCGGGCAATGCTACTTATTGGGTTATTACTTCTTCCTAAAGAATGGGATAAATTTAGTGTTGATTCTTTACTTCGTAAAGATTAAACGCGAACTCCGACAATACAAACATCGTCAACCTGTTCATGATTATCCATCCATTCTACAAACCTAGTGTTCATAATTTCTTTTTGCTCTTCCATTGGTTTTTCGACAATATCTAGTAAAAGTTGTTTGTAAGGTTTGTACTTAAACTTTTCACCTCTTTCCCTTACAACGGCCTTATACGTTGCGCAACAGACACAATATATATTGTACTACCCTGCGGGATAGCTACGACACCATACACGGAACATTGGGTACGCACAGTGAACCTCCGCCAATTGCTAGGTAGCAAATGGTCTTTGTTTAGGGATTTTGCAAGCAAAATTAAATTACTCAGCAATCTGTAATTCGAACAAATTTTTGTAAACACCATTTTGAGCCAATAACGCTGAATGGCTACCCCGCTCCACGACTTTGCCATTGTCCAATACCAAAATATTTGTTGCTTTTTGGATAGTTGCCAAACGGTGAGCAATAATAATTGAGGTTCTCTTTTCCGTTAATTTACCAATTGCATGTTGTATAATTTCTTCCGACTCAGTATCGATAGAAGATGTTGCTTCATCTAGAATTAAAATTGCTGGATTATAGACATAAGCCCTGATGAATGAAATCAACTGGCGTTGCCCCGCAGATAGCATTGCGCCACGTTCTCGGACATTGTGATCATAACCACCTGGGAGTTTTAAAATAAAATCATGAGCTCCAACCGCTTTCGCAGCTTCGATTACTTGTTCTCTGGTTATTTCATTATTGTTAATCGTTATGTTATTGTGCACTGTATCGGAAAACAGAAATACATCTTGCAAAACAACACCTACCTGTTTTCGTAAATCGGACGTATTGATGTTCCTGATGTCTTTTCCGTCCAGCTCTATACTTCCTTTAGAAAATTCGTAAAAACGGCTGAGCAGATTAATTACAGAAGTTTTACCTGCTCCCGTTGCACCAACTAACGCAAGAGATTCGCCAGATTTCACCTCTAATGATAAACCTTTTAACACCCAATTTTCTTCATTGTAAGCAAACCAGACATCCTTAAACGATATGTCTCCCCTTATGCGAGATATTGACTCGTTACCTGCTTGGGTAATTTGAGATTCATCATCAAGCACTTTAAAAACACGTTCTGAGCTTACCATCCCCATTTGAAGGGTGTTAAAGCGATCTGCCAATTGCCGAATTGGGCGATACAACATGTGAATATATAATATGAATGCTGTTAAATCTCCAAATTGAATCTGTCCAGAAAGTACTCCATTGGTTCCCCACCAAATCATCATGGCTAGCGACAACGCGGACAATAACTCCACCACAGGAAAGAAAATAGAATACGCCCAAATGGAACGAATATTCGCATCGCGATGCAATGCGTTAATTTTATGAAATTTCTTCGCTTCTTCCTCTTCTCTATTAAATATCTGAACGATGTTCATACCTGTAACGTGTTCTTGCACAAACGAATTTAGATTCGAAATCTGAGTTCTTACATCTTGGAAAGAAGATTTTATAGCATTTTTAAAAATATTGGTAGCAACAATAAGCAGCGGCAAAGAAATAAGGCTAGCAATAGTTAATTGCCAATCGAGGTATATCATCCAACCGATAACTACAATAATTTTAAGCAAATCGCCAATTATAATTAATATACCGGATGAAAATATTTCAGCTATTGTTTCAATATCAGAAACCGTTCGGGTAACCAAAGTACCAATTGGTGTTTTATCAAAATACTTCAGTTTGAATCCTATAATTTTGTTGTAAGTTTTTAGTCGTAAATCTTTAATGATGGTCTGCCCCAACCAGTTCGCTGAATAAACCTGAATAAACTGAAAAATGGCTTCAATAAAAATTAATGCCGCCATTAGCAAAGTCATATTCAACAGCCCTTGATAGTTGGAATTCATAATGTAATCGTCAACCGTAATTTTCACAATATATGGACGTAATGGACCAATTACTGCCAAAGCCAAGGTTAACGACAACGTGAGGTTAAACCTCAACTTATATGGCCTAGAATAACCTAATATTCGCCATAAAAGAGGTAGATCTAACGCTTTTCCTACAACGCTCATGCAACTCTATTTTTAGGATATTCAACATGGGTAAGATACAGACCATGAGCAGGTACCGATGTTCCTGCGTCTGACCGGTTTCCTGTTTCGATAATCGATTTAAAAGCCTCGAAACTTATTTTACCCAAACCAACATCCATCAAGGTGCCCACAATGGCACGTACCATATTTCTCAGAAATCTATCCGCAGAAATTTTAAAAATTAATAGTTCATTTTTTTGTTCCCATTGGGCTTGGGTAACTTTACAAATTGTTGTTTTGGCATCGCTACCTAGCTTGCAAAAACTTGCAAAATCTGTAATGTTTAATAAATATTTTGCTGCCAAATTCATAGCATTAACGTCCAGCAGAAGGCGGAATTGATAGGCTCTTTTTACCTCGAAAGGGCTTTTTACTCGAACAATTCTATACTCGTAACTTCTTAAAGTGGCATCAAATCGTGCATGAGAACCTTGCGTAACTTTATAGACTTCGCAAATTCCAATTTCGACAGGTAGCAGACCGTTCAATTGAGAAATAAGTTTGTCTTCTTCAAAATCATTGTCACTATCGAAATGTAAAAAATAGGCTGACGCGTGAACCCCTGTATCTGTTCTACCGCAGCCTACTACCTCCGTTTTTGTCCCCAAAATAGTAGATAGCGCTTTTTGAATTTCTTGCTGAACTGTATTCGCGTTAGGCTGAATTTGCCAACCATGAAAAGGCGTTCCATCATAAGCGAGTTTTACAAAATAGCGAGACATAAGGCAAATGTAGTTTTTAGTTGTTAGTTTTTGGTTAAACTTGCCGTTCATTACTAATGACTAGAATAGGGCTCATATCAGATACACACGGTTTTGTTGACCCAAAAATTTTTAAACACTTTGCTGAGTGCGACCAAATTTGGCATGCTGGTGATTTTGGTAATATTGCTACTTCAGATGAGTTATCAGAATTTAAACCACTACGTGGTGTTTACGGAAATATTGACGGACAAGATATACGAATTGTTCACCCAAAAGATCAACGTTTTATGTGTGAGGGAATGAAAATATGGATGACGCATATAGGTGGATATCCAAACCGGTATTCGAAAGGTATTCGGGATACATTACTGCGGAATCCGCCAGATGTTTTTATTTCTGGACACTCGCATATTTTGAAAGTGATTTACGATAAAAAACTAAATTTACTGCATCTAAATCCTGGTGCTGCAGGAAATAGCGGGATTCATAAAGTAAAAACACTACTCCGGTTTACTATCGACAAAAAAGAAATTAGGGATATGGAAATAATTGAACTAAGCACTAGAGGGTAAGTAATAAAGAATTTCTTGAAACGAACTATCCTCGAGGCAGAGCCCATCGAGGTATTTCGCTCGTTTCATTTTGACCGAAGGGTCAAAAACCGAAATTCGGGTGTAATAGACAAAAAGGAGTCTGTATTTAGCTAGTTTTTCTCATGTGGACAAAAAGGAGTCTGTATTTTTTCAATTAATTATGGAGGAAATTTATGT
>JAESTK010000112.1 GCA_016763645.1 Flavobacteriales bacterium | reverse complement strand
CAAAAAAGGCCAACTTTGTTGGCCTTTTTTATAATCTGTTGGCTGAACAATAAACACGGGCGCATAGCTCAGCTGGATAGAGCACCTCCCTTCTAAGGAGGCGGTCGAAGGTTCGAATCCTTCTGCGCTCACTTAATGAAAGCCTTATTCTCACTAGAGTTTAAGGCTTTTTTGTTGTCTAATGTTTTCTTTAGAAAAAGTTATGGTAGGATGCTGTGGTAGGATGTTTTTGAAATACTTTCTAAATTGGGTGAGGCACTATTAATTTTTATTGCTGTAGTAACTAACGAATGTTCCTATTTTAGTTTCGTCTGATATAACTAAGGTAGAATCCGAAATTGCCACAATGGTAAGTGTAGTAGGATTCCCAGAGCGTTGAGTAACCACCACAAACGAATCGCCTTTCATTTCCCATTTAGCTTCGATAACTTCTTTAAGTTCATCACAATGACGTTCAAATTCACCGTTTGGTTTGAATAAAATATCTGGGCAAGCTAGTGTTCCAATCTCATCAATGGATTGTCCATCAATTTTGGAATTAGTTAAGTATCATTTTTTACAAAGTTTATCATTGACATCACTTTGAATATAAGTTGTTGACAGATTAACTAGCGTGAGAATCAAAAAGGTCGATATGGTTATTAGGTGGTTCATCTTAATGCCATTCTTTTAGTAGTCAAATTGATGGTGAACTACAGTCAGCCATCCCCTATGAAGTAAGTCAGAATATTTAGTCATCAGTCGCATTTTTTAAATCTTTCACCAAGTTATTGAATACATATTGGTGTTCCTGTTCAATACCTATCTGCTCCATTGGTCGCCAATACGCTCTTGGGTACAACTCAGAAGAGTAAGTTGTAATTCTAGTCATCTTACATCCATCATCTACTGTTTCAAAAGTGTAAATCGCTTCTTTAAAACCTAGCCATTTTCTTCCTGTTAATTGGTAGTCTATTACATCCATTCTAAGTACAACGCCTTTCTCTAGTTCAGTTATTTTTTCAACTATTAAACCACCTTCAAAATAACAAGTCCTAATCCCACCTACTTTCTCTTCGCTAAGAATACATTTCTGGGGTATTGGTAAATCTAAATTCATTAAAAAGGGTTTCTCAGCATCCAATGTATCCACGGATTTAATAGCATTATAGACTTCCATTGCAGAATACGGAAGAATAATTTCTGAAACCACCTCATCAACGGCTGGACCGCCTTTGATAAAGTTACTTTCAACATATCCCAGCAAAACGAACAGAAACAAAGGTAGAATCGAAATTTTAATCTTGTTTTCCTCATTTCGCTTCTTTCCATATTTATTCAAGATGTATTTAACCAACACACCAAAAACAACAGCACCAATTACTAACGGCATTGCCATTAGTATACAACCCATGCCTTCTAGTCCACCAACAAACAACAAGATAAAAAAGACAATTAACGAGAACACCAATCCATAGCAGCTAACTTTCTTAATGGTCGATGTACCTAAAATATATCCTAAAAGAAAAGGTAAAAACACAAAAAAAGAAACACCGAAACCAATCATATCATATTCGATTAGGGTAAATCCTAATGTCAAAAACGATAAGCTAATTAGTACCGATATTAGAAATTCCTTTTTCATAGGGAGTATCCTATTAAGTTGACCTCTTACAGAGCAAATTAAGCTTCTTACAAGTTTCTGTCCTATAATCTTGGTTGAATAGTTCAGGTAATTTCTGAACATAGATATATTATCAACTTGTTATTTTAGAAGGGAAAAAAATCTATTTTTACTGATGGTTTGCTTACTCAATTACAAAGTTGTTTTTAAAATTTTTGTATATTTGGTATCCAACCCCTGACACCATGAAAACCCTACTAACAACTCTTGTCTTTTTAGTAACACTTACCGCTTATGGACAAATTACCATACCATGGGCTACTCAGCAACCAGCGTGGGTGTTTCCTATCTATTTTGAGAACGGAAACCAAGAGAAAGACACCGTTTACCTAGCTTACGATGTTAATTCTTATATCCCTTACCCTTGGCCCTCTGATACTATTTATGGTGAGAAATGGATCAATGTCGACACTTCGATGTTTAGAGCTAACCTAGGTGAGTTGGGGGATTCAGCTATAAAAGCTTCCGTTTCTGGTGAAGCAGGTATTATAATAGGCTCAATCGAAGTGTATCGGGTGGTTTTGCCGTTAATAATAAGGTGGGATGTTTCTTTATTTAGAGACAGCAGTTTACCTTTTCCAGCACATGGCTCTGCACCCTATGCCGAAGCATTAGTATATTTCGGAGGGTCTGTACTACATGCAGGACCTGAAAGTAATGTGTGTTCTCCAGGAGACAGGTTATTTATTACAGATACTGTTTTTCAAGCTTTGGCTGGGTGCCAAAGAGAAGATTCAGCTTTTTTTATTGACTATTTAAATTTTGGTATAAACGATTTTACAACATCATTTGAATTTCACATCACTGAATGGGGAGTAAGTGGGGTAATGGGAATAAAGGAAGAAAGCATAAAAAAAGAATACAAATTCAGCCCTAATCCAACAACAGGTAATGTCCATCTATCTGGTAATTTGCTCTCATATGAAGACATTATGTTATATAATGCCTATGGTGTACTAATTTATCAACTTCCAAAAGGCACCTCTGAAATAGAGTTAGAGAGGTATCCACCAGGTGTCTATTATGTTCATTTGGTTAACCACGATAATGTTAAAGTTATTGGCAAAATAATAAAAGTACCTTGAAAAATATTCTTATTTTATCCATCTCTTTAGCTAGCTGTTTCGTTTCCATCGGCCAGAACTTTCAATCGAAATATGGTTATTCATTACCTGTGGCAGGAGATAATGTTCAAACTACAATTAAAGTAATGGTTGTGTTTGCAGAACGGGTGGGCGATTGTGCTAACTTCAACGATGCTAGTGGGAAAAACTGGACACCTGGAAGTTTACCTACTAATGCAGATAATTATTTTGATGCCTCGTACAGTGGGAATCCATCTGCATATATTACGAAGTACTTTCATGAAATGTCTTACGGAAATTATATTGTTTTGGGAGATTATTTAGATCATGTTGTTACTATTGATTGTGCAGATTTTGTTGAAGGCGAAGATGGTACAAATGGTACAAGCAATGTTATGGAACATTTAGGTGCTCTGATTGACAACAATCAAATGACATTTCAAAACGGAAGTAGTTTAAGTGAGTTTGACCAATGGATGATTGTCGCTGGAACTAGTGGGGAAGACATATTTGTAAAAAGGTCAAAGCCAGAGGTTTCAAATTCAAGAATAGACGTACTCTTGATTTTATGGCGCAATGGAACTTGGACGGGTTTAGGTGGTGAAGGTCTTGGGCCTGCAGAAAAAACAACCCTTATAGGCTCAGGAATAGGCAATAACAGTTTTATCGGTTGCGATAACAAAGCTGCATTTGGAGTCGGACAAAGTGGTTTAGACGGAATAAAATTTGTTATATCTGAATATTTTCACACAATGTTCGGTCGTAATAATTTTCATTTAGCAAGTGGGCATGGTAAACACACGTTTCCAATTGCACCAGCTGGAGTGCATTCAATTGGTTCTCAAGTACAAGCTGGAGGGTCTTCAAATGTTGTTTCGGGCTGGGACAGAAATCATTTAGATTGGTACGGATGGCAAGATGATGACCTTACCGTCCAAAAAAATTACTTAATAAGTGCTTTAGATAACTCACGTAATGAAATTGAAACCGATTTGAGTTTGTCAACTAATAATTCTGTTCGTGAATTTATATTACGCGATTTTGTTACTACGGGAGATGCAATTAGAATTAAGCTCCCTCATATCAACTGGCAAACTCTTGATGACACTAAAAATCAGTATTTGTGGTTTGAAAATCATCAAAAATTGTCAATTTTTGACGTAAGTACTTATGAACATTTATCTTGTAGTGATCCGTGGTCAACAGGTATCTATTCCTATGTACAGGTTGGTAAAGACGTTAAAGCAACTGTTGGAGAAGTTGAAGTATGGAATTCTATTGATGCTGAACAACCAAATAGTCTTGGCTGTTGGTTGAGGCCACTTAACGCAGAAGGTAATTGGGATTTTAAATATCGTAGGGATTTGGTTTCGCAAATTAACCCTACCCCTAATCAACAATGTATCTGGGGGAATAAAACTATACCCATTGACTACTCTCAAAGTATTGAAAATTCATTTACTGGGATGTGCGACCAGTATAATTATTATAGCTGGGATGGACCTTACCTTAAAACTCACCTTCCTGATCAAAACCTCCATCCTTATCAACCTGGTGGGTCAGAAGTCATTGATGGCAATGTAGTCTTCAATGCACATCGGCTTGGCGACTCAGAAGATGCATTTTCTCCGATCACGAAGTACCATACAATATCTATGTCAACTAATCCATCTCCCGTACCTGTTTATACGTTCAGGACGAATAGTAATGGGCTCATTAACACCTTTACCACACAAACTGAATTGGGCTATGAAAACAGAACGATTTGGTTAAATGGGCTTAAAATTGAGTTTCTTGAACAGATGTGGAACGATGTACTTCGTGCTTATGATATTAAGGTACGCATAACTTGGGATGCTTATGATATTGAAAACGATGTAAGGTGGTGTGGTAATATTAAATTGAGTCCTAATGATTTTAATTCATCAGACTATTCACTCAATCTTAAGTCTAATAACTCTATTCTTCTTAATAGAGGGCTTAGCCCGAACAAACATATCAGTACAGTTCAGATTGATGGTAGGTATATTTTTTCAGACCCGACCGTTTTTACCTGCCTCCCCAATAGTTATTTTCACATGGAGCCAAATTCATCGGTACGGGTTGAAGGGTTAGCAACGGATTTTGTACTGAAAGCTGGTAGTCGATTAGAAATACACGATGGAGCTGAATTTATTGTTGGCCCAGGTGGAAGATTAATTGTTCAAGATGGGGCTGAAATTACCATACACGATGGGGGTAAATTGATAATTGAAGAGTTTGGTGAAATGATTTACGAAAACACCAATGTAAGTAACCCAATACAAATAGGCACAATTGGGTCAACAGGTACACAAGCAGAATGGCGTATTGATGGTAAATTAACTATAAAAGATAATACCGTACTTGATATTGATGGTAATGGGTATATCCATTTTATGGATGATTACGAGCTAGAGTTTCAAGGAAATAGTTATGTAGGGCTATCAGGGGAAGATATCAACAAAAAATTAATAGAAGTTGACCAATACACAACCCTGACTATGAACGATGCTGAATTTGCGGTAAGCAACGGGAAAATAATAAACAATGGTAATATTGAGCTGTTTAATAATTTAACCAACTTTTCTAGAGCATCAATTCATGGAGAAATACTAGTGGATGGAGGTTATATAAGAGTTTTTGATTCTAAAATTAGTGGAGCACTTACGGTTCAAAATATGGTAGGGTCTCCTTATTTTGAACTCACCGAAATATACAATTCCGCATTAGGTCTTCATATCATTAATTGTAATACAGTGAATATACTTAATTGCAACATTCACCATAATGGTTCTAGTTCTGCACATGGAACAAAAATTGGTGTTAAAGCTAACAACGTAACAACTCTTAATTTTTATGACTGTAACGTAGAAAGTAATGATGTCGGATTACAAATATTAAATTCTACAACCGTAAGAGTTAATGGCTCAACTTTTTATGCAAACGATATAGGTGTAAAAGCCATTTACACTCAAGCCATTTATTTTAACGATACACGGCTGTACTTAAACGGTTTAGGATTACGAGCAGATTACACCGAAGTATATTTAAGAAACGGTACAATTTTCGATACTAATATAGGGCAGGCTATAACCATGCAAGGTTCTTCTGATTTAACTGATGCAATGCTTACCATTGGAGATGTTGGTTGTGGAAATATAGTTAACAACTACACAGACCCCGCAGTAATAACTCATAATGTGATTTTGAATATTGATGCAACAATACATCAAGGTAACACAGGAACCTTAGAACCCAATAGCTTTAATGATAACCAAGGAGTTGTTTTTGAAGTTTGCTATGAAGGAGTTACAGCTTTACCTCTTCCAATTATGGCACAGGGTAATTTTTGGGGAACTATTGGAAATGTAAGTTTTGGACTCAATAATGGTAATGTCGCTGATTTCTTTAATATAAAACCTTGTTCTGGCTCAGTAAATGTTAATTATACTGTTGGCGGAGTTGATGCCCTTAACCATAGTACTTGTATCCCAACGGGAACTTGCGAAGATTGTAGTGGAGCCAGTTCAGGGAATGGAAACGGTGCAGGAAGTGGAGGAGCATCTAGTGTTGGTGTGATAAACGGTGGCGGAGTCTTAGCTGTCGATTGCAAGAAAAAAGTAAAAGAGAACTACGCCAAAACAATTGGCGAAGAATATCTTGCTGCTCATCAAGTCTTTACTCCAAAAGATACTTTACCTAACCGAGCAATGTATAGAGAATTATCAAAAATCGAATTAGATAAAACAACAAAGGGTTGGCGATATTGTCATCAAGATGATTATTGTGAACAAGGTAACGGCAATGGAGGTAACGATAACGATAGAATAGTGAAAGACCGTTGCGCGCAATTAATTTTTGTTTCTAAAGTAATTATAGACAAAAACCCAGCGATAAGTGCAAGAATTGCCAACCCTAGTGGAGGCAGAGGATATAATGACCTAGAGCCTGAGCTCTCTAAATCTAGTGATTCACAAATTGAAGATATAAGTTCTTTTAAAGTATTTCCAAATCCAAATTCTGGCGTATTCACGATTGAGGTAGGTAAGGAATTTAGAAATAAGGATCTTACTGTTAAGGTGTACGATGTAGTTGGAAAGGAAGTACTCTCAGTTAGCTTAAATACAGAATCAAACAAAACAATTACTCTTTCGGATGATAAGCTAGGAGTTTATTTCATTCTTGTTTATGATGAATCTGGAATGCTTCTCGGAAAGGATAAAGTGGTGGTAGAATACTAAGAAAAAAGCTTGATAATTATAGGATTTCAGAATCAAATAACAATCTCTTAGCGTTATTTATAGATATACTCTAATCAACAATAGCTGCGGGTAAGTCTAGCCCGAGAACTAATATAAGTGCCTTAAACTGATTTTCAGATGGTCTAATTGTTAAGTTTCACAAGGTTGTTGGTCAATAACTTGTTTACTATTGAATTTCAAATTTAGTATTTTTTCTTTAAAGGTGCGTGGATTTTCAT
>JAESTK010000111.1 GCA_016763645.1 Flavobacteriales bacterium | reverse complement strand
TAGTGCCTGCCAGTGGCACCTACTTTCAATTGCTCGATTATTCAGAAATTACCGACAAAAAAGACACCGATTACGCAATAGAGTTGACCGAAAAATTTAAAATAGCATCGATACCCGTTTCTGTGTTTTACAACAGTGCGCCCGATAATAAAGTGCTTCGATTTTGCTTTGCCAAGGAAAATGAAACACTGGAAAAAGCTGCTGAAATTTTATGCAAGATTTAAGGATTTCTATAGTTCAAACGTCACTTTTTTGGGAAGACAAGGAGAAAAACCTTGCCATGTTCTCTCAAAAAATAAGTACAATGGATGAGGAAACTGATTTAATCATTCTCCCAGAAATGTTTACTACTGGTTTCTCCATGAAACCAAGCCTATTTGCTGAAGAAACAGAAGGAGAAACACTTCAACAAATGCGTAAATGGGCCGCAAAAAAAAAATGTGTTATTACAGGAAGTTTTATTGTTTTAGAAAACGGAGAATACCACAACAGGCTTCTTTGGGTTCGTCCAGAAGGCACTTATGAAACTTACGACAAAAGGCATCTTTTCCGTTTTGCTGGAGAAGACAAGTATTATGCTGTCGGGCAAAAAAAACTTATTGTAGAGCATAAAGGGTGGAAAATTTGCCCGTTAATCTGCTTCGATTTACGTTTTCCTGTCTGGAGTAGAAATGTAAATCAAGAGTATGACTGTTTGATTTACATCGCTAATTGGCCAGAAGTTAGAGATAAAGCTTGGTCAACATTGCTTGAAGCTCGTGCACACGAAAATCAATGTTATGTTGTTGGTGTAAACAGAATTGGCGAAGATGGAAATGGAATTTCGCACTCTGGAAATTCTGTGGTAATTGAAGCCAAAGGAAACATTATCAATAAAATTCAGCCGAACGAAGAAGATATTGAAACCGTCACATTGTCCTGGGGTGAACTAAACGATTTCAGAGAAAGATTTCCAATAGCTAAAGATGCGGATGAGTTTAAATTAGATATTTAATCCTCTATTTTCCAAGTCAAATCAATATCCCACCCGCTTCTTACTTCAACTACTCCAGAGTAATAAATCACTTTTTCTGGTTGTCTTTTATCTAATAAACTGCCCGTGTCCCATTTGCCATTTTGATTCTCGTCATAAATCATTTTCAAACTGTATTTACCTGGTTTCAAATGCTTGTAATTTATCGTCTCGTTTTTTGATAAACTATTTTCCTGTAACACTAATTTTTGCGCACTTAGCAACTGAACAATACCCGATTTACAATTTTCGGGAAGCTCTACCGCTAAATTTACATCTGCGTACTTATTCCATGTAGGAGTTTTAAACGTTGCCCGAATAGTATCGTTTTGTAATCCATAAATATCCCAAAATGTACCTGGAAATATGGTTAAAGAATAGGTTGCTGCTTCCTCCCATTCGTATTCAAAATAATATCTGCGCAAAGCAAAATCATTGGATTTTAATTTTACCGCCACGGTATCTTGTTCATTTTCTATCAACAAAATCGATTTTTCATCATACCCCATAATTGGATGTTGTCCTATAAAACTTAATGAATTATACAGCTCAATCTCTCCCGCTTTTTTTGCGTTGATACTCACTCTCAATTTTTTTTCGGCCCAATTTTTTTCCTTTGGTTTTTGCCTCATAATAATATCCACCGTATCGATAATCGTTTCTTCATCTAAAACCTCAAAAAGTAATGTATCAACCGTTTCGGTTATCCAATAAATCAAGGTGTCTTTAGTCTCGTTTAGGTCTTCGATATACCACTGCTTTTTGAAACTCTGTCCTATCAAATTTACTGTTGGATTTGTAGTTGGCTCATTAAAAATGAAGGTAACTTTTCCATATTCATCACTCGAAACTGTTTTGATATATTGGTTAGAATACACTTCTTTAAACACATGAATAAAATACTCAAGCGTATCGGATGGTGAAACCAAATTGTCAATAAACCCAATTTTTTCCGATTGTGGATCGAACAAATAATTTGCGTTTTCGTCCTTAATCGTAACCAATTTAAACTGACCGTTGGGTAAGTATGCTAGGTCGAAAAATCCCTGTTTATTGGTTTTAGCGAAATAAGATGGTCGCTCTTTGTAGGGAATAGAGTCTGTATCATTCTCGTACAGCATCACCTAAGCATTTTCAATAGGAGCAAGAGTAAACGCATCTTTAATTTGCCCCTTTATAAAAAGAGAATCAATATAATCTCCCGTTGAAAAAATAAACAAGTTACTATCCAAAGGGTTGTTTTCTGTAATGTCTTTAATTCCTCCACCGAAGTTGAACTGATAGGTCGTATTTGGTTTTAAACTGTCAATAAAAATTATTTTCAGTTTCTTTCCCGACAATTGAAATTCTGGAGGAAACTTTAACGAAGGCGTTATCACCAATTGTTCTGTTAAACTATTAATCTGCACAAATTCACTAAACTTTAGCTCTATACTGTGTCCAGAATAGTTAATTGAAAAATTGAGTGGCTCAGACGCTACAATTTTTGGTGATTCAGAATCTCTATCTCCACCTGATGGTGAAGATTGTTGAGCGCAACTAATCATTAAAACCCCTAAATATAGTAGGTATTTCTTCAAATCAATTCCTCAATTAGAGTAGCCACTTGCATTAAATATGTTTTATCCATCTCAGTAAAATCAGCCAATATATTGCTATCTACATCAAGAATAGCAACTACTTCGCCATTTTTACAAATCGGCAATACTATTTCTGATTGAGATTCTGAACTACAAATTATGTGCCCCGGAAACTTATCCACATCAGGCACTATAATAGTTCGTTTTTCTTGCCACACAGTTCCCGAAACTCCTTTTCCCTTTTGGATGCGAGTACATGCAACTGGCCCTTGAAATGGTCCTAATACCAGTTCATCTTCTTTTACCAAATAAACGCCTACCCAAAGAAAGTTCATAGTCGTTTTTAAAGCTGCCATCACATTCGACAAATTTGCAATTACATCTGACTCTCCATATACCAACGCCTTTATTTGAGGCAATAATTCTATGTACTTTTCTTCTTTTGTAATTCCTGTTATAGCTAAATCATCTGCCATATTGCAAATATATCAGTTAAGCACACGCTAACGTTACAACGCTAACTTTTATTCCTTCAACTATTAATAGCGCTTGTACGCACGCTTCCATTGTTGAGCCTGTTGTAATTACATCATCAACAACAATAACATGTTTACTTTTAAACTTTTCTAAATCAGTAATCCGAAAAATAGAATCAACGTTTTTCCATCGCTCGTAATGTGATTTTTTGGTTTGTGTTTCGCTAGATGTTCCTCTTATAAGAGTCGTAATATCAATCGGGATTTTCATTGACTCTGACAATCCATCGGCAATTACCTCCGCTTGATTGTAACCCCTTTGCCGTTTTCGAGAGACGTGCAACGGTACCGGCACCAAAAAGTCTGCATTCGAAAACAATTCTGATTGCGCTAAGTCTAAACCATACAGTTTACCCATTTCTATACCTACTTGGTAATTTCTCTTATACTTTAATTCATGCATTACGTGCTGAATTTTATCTCCTTTTTTAAAGTAGCAATACGCTGCTGCGCTATATACCTCTGCCCTTCCCCAAAATATTTTTGCAATTTGATTGTCTTTCTCTTTATGAAAATTGGTTTTTGGGAAAGAAACTTTACAAAAACTGCAAACGCAATTTTCGTATCGGTAAAGCGTTTTACCACATGAAGCACATAAATGTGGATAAATAAGTGAAATAAAATCTTTTAGCCATCCCAACATCGCTTTCAAAGTAAATACATTTGCATAATTAAAGGCTAAAAACATGGAAGAGAAACCGAAACAAACAACCGAAACAAAGGGGAACAGTAAAATTCCTTTAATTATCGTATTACTTCTTTTCTTGCTTTCGGCAAGTTTTGCAGGAATGCTCTTCACCGAAAAGGCAGATTTGGAAACCCAGCTGCAAGATTGTGAAACCACTTCAACGCAAATACAAGAGGCGAAAACACAGGTTATTTCTGAGTTAGAAGCGATGAAAGTTCAATACGACACTCTTTATGCACAAAACGATCATTTAAGCGAAGAGCTTTTAGCCGAGAGAGAGAAAATTGAACAATTAATTCAGGAAGCAAAAAATAAAAATTGGACTATTTCTAAGCTTAGAAAAGAAACACAAACGTTGAGAACAATTATGCAAGGATATGTGCAAACAATAGATTCACTTAATACACTCAATGAGAACTTAGTAGTTGAAAAAGCTGAAATTACCAAAAAGTTGGGTGAAGAAAAAAGTAAGACCTCTAATCTTACCAAAGAAAAGGCAGAACTTTCTTCAATCGTTAAGATTGGGCAACGGCTAGAAGCTCTAGGTGTGATGGTTATCGCACAGCGTGTAAAATCGAATAATGTGCATAGAGAGACCTCGAAAGCTGCAAAAACAAACAAGCTAAAAGTGTGTTTTACATTAGCTAAAAACGAAATTGCAGAAGCGGAAACCAAAACGATTCATGTTCGAATTATTGCACCAGACGCAACGATTCTCCCTGCTAATGATGATACTGACGGGAAGTTCAAATTTGGAGGTGGTACTTCTGCCTATTATAGTTTAAAGCGAGAAGTTAAATATAGTAACACAGAACTCGATAAATGTTTTTATTACGAAGTTACCGAAGAGATTCCTGCAGGAAAATACATTTGCGAGATTTATTGTGATGGTGCTGACATTGGTAAAACAACAATTACATTAAAATATCTTTATGTTTGCTGTAATGAAAATGAACAACAGATATTATTACTATTATGCTAATTCACTAAAGGAATCTGCACGGTAAAATAATATCCTTAACTATATTTAACCTAACCCGATTCCGAAAAAGAATCGGGTTTTTTTATGCGAAAAAATGAACCAAAACTACAGTAGTTACACCGCAGAAGACCATGAAGTATGGAAAACCCTATTCGAAAGACAACACGATAATTTACAAGACAAAGCGTGCAAAGAATACTTAACCGCATTAGACGAACTAAAGCTTGTTCTAAATAGTAGCAATGTCCCAAATTTTGATGCGCTTAATGTAGTACTAAAAAGAAAAACGGGCTGGTCTATTGAGGTTGTAAAAGGGCTTATTCCTCCAGAGGATTTTTTTCATCTTTTGGAACAAAAACGATTTTGCTCCTCTACTTGGTTAAGAACGATGAATCAACTCGATTACTTAGAAGAGCCGGATATGTTTCACGATATTTTTGGACATATTCCGTTATTGATGAACGAAGATTACGCCAATTTTATGTTCAAATTTGGGCAATTAGGCAATCGGCATTTTAATAACAAATCGATAGTCAAAATACTACAACGGATCTATTGGTTTACCATAGAATTTGGGTTGATGAAAGCTGCTTCAGGTGCAACAATTTATGGGGCTGGAATTGCTTCATCTTTTGGTGAATCGATTCATGCTCTTTCGAACACCGTTAATGTTAAAGCCTTTAATTTAGAAGAGATTATTGCTAAGCCATTTTGCACTACTAAAATTCAAACTACATATTATGCTATAAATTCCTTTGATGAGTTGTACCAATCCGTAAAAGAATTTGAGGAGATAGCACTAATAAAAATTTAGTGTTTAATCTTTCTTTCTCTGTTTTTTATACCACTTAACCGCGATCATAATTGTAACGGCTATTCCCATAATGCCGACAACGCCCCACATCCAATTTAGGAGGTGCTTCATTACTACAACAAACACAATTGAAATTAGAAAAAGAGTTGCTATTTCGTTAAAAAAACGAAGTTTAGTTGATGTCCACTTTACAATGTTATTTTGTAATTGAGTATAGATTTGACCACACTTTAAGTGGTATAAAAAAAGCAAGAAAACCATACCTAATTTAAGTTGCATCCAAGGCTCTAACCAATAATTGAATTTATAGGCTAGATATAACCCAGTACAGATTACGATAACAGCCGATGGCCATGTAATGATATACCACAGCCGTTTTTGCATCAATTTATATTGCACTTGAAGGATATTCTTTTCGATTTCTTCTTTCTCTTCCGCTTCAACGTAGTAGATAAATAAGCGAACAATGTAAAACAAACCCGCAAACCAATTTACAACAAAAATAATGTGCAACGCTTTTATAGAGCCTACCAAATCCATGGGGTAAAGGTATTATTTATAACTTCGCTAATATAAAATCAAAGATTTGAAACCAAAAAAATCAAAAGAATCGAGAACCACCACTACCAAATTAGTACTACCAAATGATGGAAATCAGCTTGGTAATCTTTTTGGCGGGCAACTAATGGCTTGGATGGATGAGCTAGCTGCTATTTCAGCACATCGGCACAGTAGTAGGGTTGTTGTAACTGCATCGGTGAATAATATCTCGTTTAATTACCCCATTAAAGTTGGTGATATTGTAACATTAGAAGGTCAAGTATCGAGGGCGTTTAGCACATCGATGGAAATATTTATTGATGTTTCTGTCGAGCACCCTTCTACGGGCAAAAAAATAAAATGCAACGAGGCGATCTATACATTTGTGGCGATTGACCAAATTGGAACTCCTATTGAAGTTCCTGGGTTAATTCCAGAAACAGATCTAGAAAAAGAAAGATTTGCTTCCGCTCTGCGAAGAAGAGAGCTTAGCTTGATACTTGGTGGCAAATTGAAGCCGAGTGATGCAACGGAATTAAAATCGATTTTTGAATGAAACCATTTTTCCCAATACTATTTTGTTTTGCCTCCGTAATATGTAGCTATGGGCAAACTGACACAACTGCTAACGTAAGAATTTTCGCTAGCCCTAGCGAATATTATCGTATTAAGATTGATGGCGAACTACAACAACTTACGAGCAAATTTTACTTTACTCCAGGAACTTATAACCTTAGCATTTGGGCACCGAATTATTTTCAATTCGACACTGTAATCTCCATTGCTTCCGAACCAATTATTGTGCGGAAAGAGCTTAAAAAGACGCCCGAATTAATAAAATATAATGAGCTTACGAAGCAACGAAATATAGAGGACAAGCACATCAAAACGTGCCTCTTTTCTGGACTGGTTTTCTCTAGTGGCGCTCTGCTTAATTATACTCAACTTGGAAATTTGAAACTTAACTTAATTAAAGCTCAATACCACTCTACTTATAGCTGGACGGGACCTAGCCATAAGAATGACCTATCAAACTCAAGTAGATTATATACTGCTGCCGTAGTTCTTCAAGGGGCTATGTATGCAGGAATTGGGGTTACGGGTGTGCTCTTGAGGAAATTTATTCTAAAAAAGCGAAAAATAGAACTGCCAACACTTCCTATTGATAATTTATTTGAGACAGTTGATATTGGAATATTGCCTCTAAATCAAGAAGGTATAGGGTTGAGTATTCGATTAAACCTAGCAGCCAAATGAGACTACTTCTCTTTCCTCTAATTCTACTTTTTTTATTAGCGTCATGTCATAAAAAGCCCGTGGCGTGTATTGATTCCGATATTCCAGATAAAATCTTTGTTTTGGACGGGGCGGAGGTTAGCAACTGCTCCGAAAATACGGATTATTTCGTCTGGACTTTCAAGGATAGCTCAATGAGTGAACTTGATAATCCATTAGTCCCTCTGAATATTGAAGGTGATCAAACTATTACTTTAAATTGTTATAGTGGTGATGGGAGAAGAAAGGACGAGGCTAAAGTTCATTTCTTTGCAGGATATATTTACGTAGATTCAATTGTAATAACTAGTTTAACTAATGACTTTTATAGTAGTGCTTTCGATAACGACTCCGTGCAAAATCTTAAGTTAAAATACCACGGAGTTCCTTCTATAGAAACATACAATAATCCAGTACAGCAGAATTTACCGCTTACATTTACCTTCAGCGAAACGATTAAGCTAGATAGGAAAAAAGTAAAATATTTATTATATGAAAAATTCGACTCCAGCGAAGACGGAATATTGCTTTCAATAAATTCATTGCCTCACGACACAACAATCTCTCCTCATACCTTAACATCGTCAGGTTACGGACTAAAATCAGCAATTTATTGGCATTTCAAAAAATAAAAAAGGCACTCAATGAGCGCCTTCAATTTTTTTTAAATGTATCTGATACTATTTATCTAAACCGCCTTCAACAGTGGCGTAGTTTAGTTTAAGTGCTGAAACAATTCTTAACTCTTGCTTTACATCAGAAATAACTCCCATTTTTACGTCTCTATCTACTTTAAGAGATGTAGTCAGTTTGGGTATTAACCCTTCAACTACTTCTGTTCTTTTTTGAATGATGTAAGCGCCAACATCTCCTACTACTCCAAAATCGTCAGCTAACTGAATACGAGGTTCTGTGCCGAACTTTTCAGTATCCATTGGCTCACCAATGTATATGTAATGAACTAACGATTTGTTTTCTAATTTCTGAATTTCCGTTGCTGCAGGGCTTGTTTGTTTTACCTTTAAATCAACTTCTCTCATTACGGTAGTTACCATAAAGAAGAACAACAACATAAATACAATATCGGGTAAAGATGCTGTAGAAACTGGTGGTAACTCTCTGGTTCCGTCTTTTTTAAATTTCGACATAACTATCCTCCCAAATTTTTAGGTTCAGCTTCAGAAATTTTCTGAGGATAAACAGTTTTAATTGCCTTCAACTTCTTTTTTAAAGAAGGGTCTTCTCTATTGTTTTTAGCTAATTGTTCTAACTCGCTAAAAGTCATTCTAAACTCCTGCATACACAAATCGTCTCGTAACTCACGATAAGCCGCTGCTAATTCATTTTGAACTTGGATATACAGTTTATAAGAAGTTCCTCTATCGTTTTGGAGTGAAATCACTTGTTTAGTTATCGTAAAATCACCAACCAGTTCAGCAGCATTCAATCTTTTTTGCCAAACAGCAACTTTTTCGATATTGCCTTTTCCAGTAAAATACGTAATTCGTTCTTTTGCAATAGAAACCGATACATCTTCCCATTCTGGCAAATTTTCTTTACGGGCAGGGTTTACAATAAATTCTTTCGCCTTTTCACGAATCTGGTCAATTACCAACAGTTCTCCTTCAACCAATAATTGATCGTTTGCATTTGCTAAAACCACAAAAACATTTCGTTGTTTAATATCAACGCGTTCTTGATTAGGCTCTGGTAGTGGTGGTATTTTTCGTTGAATACCCCAACTGCTGTCCATTGTTGTCGTTACCAAGAAAAAAACCAATAACAAAAAAGCGATGTCGGCCATCGAGCCTGCATTTATCTCGTTTTGTGCTTCTCTTTTACGTGGCATACTATCTTCTTACAATTTTCATTACTGATGAAAATACGATTACACATATAGATAAACACATTGTGATGTACATTGCAATTAATCCTGTATCGGCCATTTTAACAGTGCTCTCTGAAAGCTCGCCACTTAACGCAGCAAGATTTGGAGTAATTTCACCGGAAGACATTCCGAAGCTAATTCCAAATAATATGGCTGTACTTCCTATGCCAATTACCATCATTTTTAATGATTCTGGTTTTTTCATCAAACTCATTCCAGCACCACTAAGAGCAACAAGAACTAGCACCGCAACCAAAATATAACTATATGCTATCAAGTTTTCGAAAGGCCAACAATCGGCACAAACGCTATCGGTAAAATCCATTACCGTAAGCAACGCCAAGAGTAATCCAATTGAAATGGATACTGCCATAAATATTTGTAATCCTTTGTTTAACATAGTCCTAACTTATTTAGATGCAACGTTATGTTTTAAAATCAAATCGATTAAAGTAATTGAAGCATTTTCCATGTCGTTAACAATCCCGTCAATTTTCGCAACAATTAAGTTGTAGAAAAATTGAAGAATCATCGCAACAATAAGACCCGATACCGTAGTAATAAGTGCCATACCAATACCTTCTGCAACAATTGCTGGTGAGATATTATTCGCAGCAGCAATTTTATCAAAAGCACCAATCATACCAATTACTGTACCCATAAAGCCAAGCATTGGGGCAAGAGCAATTGCTAAAGAAATCCATGAAAGACCTTTCTCTAATAATCCCATTTGAACACCACCATAAGCCTCAACAGATTTTTCAACCATGTCGATTCCTTCACTTGACCTATCTAATCCCTGGTAATAGATACTTGCAATTGGTCCAGG
The DNA here is from genome assembly GCA_016763645.1 of Flavobacteriales bacterium. Classification (GTDB taxonomy): domain Bacteria; phylum Bacteroidota; class Bacteroidia; order Flavobacteriales_G; family NORP312; genus NORP312. The sequence goes on along the minus strand of JAESTK010000111.1, from coordinate 725 downwards.
AGTATTTCTGCAAACTTCTTTAGCTGCTTCAACACCGCCAGAAGAAAGTGCATCTTCTACTTCGCTAACTAATTTTTTTGTGTCAGTTGTTGCCATACTTAAGTAAATAACTCTTTCAATAGCTATTGCCAACCCGAAAATTAAACAAACTAAAACAACCGCCATAAATGTTGGCCCACCTTCGATAAATTTTTGCTTTACTACTTGGTGAAATGTTTTTTCTGCTTCTTCAGCTGGTTTTTCTTTCTGCTCTGTTACGGCTGGTACTGGTTCTTCAACAGCCTCTTCAACAACTGGCTCTTCTGATGTTTCGACAGTATCTCCTTCTGCGGCTTCAACCACTTCCTCTGTTGCTACCTCTTCTCCTTCTTGGGCATATAAGCTTGTTACACCAAAGGTGAACATTCCGATAATTGCTAATAGTGTGAAAAACTTTTTCATTGTAATAATTTATTGATTTTTAATTTTGATTTAGTTTACTCTGTTTTTAATTTTAAAAGAACTTTCTCTTTGTCTGTTAACGCGGAGAGGAAGGGATTGTTTTACAACCCTCTTCTCCTTGTTTTGGATTAAATTCAAATGTAAACATTTGATCTAATCAACGCGGAGAGGAAGGGATTCGAACCCCCGGTACATTGCTGTACACACGCTTTCCAAGCGTGCGCCTTAAGCCACTCGGCCACCTCTCCTTTTCTAAATTAGAAGGAGTGACCTCCTTGCCAATG
>JAESTK010000315.1 GCA_016763645.1 Flavobacteriales bacterium | reverse complement strand
TTCGGTGTATAGTCGTAATACTATTCTTAATTTATTCATTGCTATTGGTGTATTTGCCATCTGATTAACATTTATTGTTTGTTAATCAAATGTGACCAATAGCTAATAATTATTCTCCTTGTTTTGGGGTGGTCAATTTGGGCCGTTTTAACTGCTCACTTTAAACCGAAATGGGGTGGTCAATTTAAATCGTTTTTAGGTGGTCAATTTCACCGTTTTTTCCAATTGCGTACAACGTAAGGATATACCAATATGGTATATTTCTTTTATATCAAATATACTAAAAACAGGGCAAAAAAAAAGCTCTCCGAGTAGGAGAGCCTTTTCTATTTTGGAATTTAATCTAAACCTATTTGATAATTACTTTTTCAGTAGTTTCGAACTTATCGTTCGAAATAGTTACAAAGTATATACCCTTGTTTACGTTAGAAAGACCGAAGCTCATAATTGAAACATTCATTTTCCCATTATAAACAGTTTGCCCTAACATATTTTGAATAGTGATAACTGAATTTTCAGCACCTTCAATCGTGAAAGTTCCACTATTCGGGTTTGGATAAAGCTTAACAGTATTAGCAGCAACTTCTTCAATTGCTAATGGTACTGGTGTTACACCAGCAGTAGTAGAAGAGTTACATCCAGTGGTGGCATCTGTAGCAACGGCTGTTATTTCAGCACCAGGAATATCAGACCATTGTTGTGTAAACGTTGAGCCACCAATAGCGCTAGCTGTACCGTTAATATACCAGTTGTTTTCCGGTGCATCTGAAGTAAATACAACGCTATCGCTAGACGAGCTAAGTGTAATTGTTGGTACAGCAGGGTTAGCATTTATTGTTATGGTTACCGCAGTTGCTTCATCGCTATCTCCACAAGCATTAGTTACCGTTACATTCATAACAGTAACGCCTGCAGATGTAAGAATGGTAGATTGATCTGTTGACCCATCAGACCATACATACGAATCTGAATTTGAAGCAACTAAGTTAGCAGTAGATGTTCCCTCGCAGAAATTATTACTAGAAACACTAAACGTAGCTGTTGGTGCAGGAGTAAATATTACTGAATAATTAACATTACCACTACCAGAACAGTTTGACACAGTAACGTTAAGCGTAGAAACTGTATCAGCATAAGTAGTTTGAGTTGAATCACCATTACTCCATACATAGCTTGCGCCTGGTTCAGAACCAGCAGTTAACATGGTAGAATCTCCTTCGCAAAAATCAGCATTTCCCGTGACCAGAGCAACTGGAAGAGGAGGAAGCACTATAGCGATGCTATCAATACCAGACCCTGCACAGTTACTTACTGTAACATAAAATACTACATCGGAAGTGTCAACACCAATAGTTTGACCGGTTTGACCATCAGACCAAGTGTAAACAGCGTTAGAAACATTTGATGATGATAACCAAGTAGAATCGCCATCACAAATAACCGATTCAGTTGCATCAACATCAAAATTAACAACACCTGAACCTGAAGCATCAGCTAAAGTTACTGTAAGTACGTTGTCGTATCCGCAAGATGTAGATATAGTAACAGTATGCGTGCCGATAGTTTCTTTAACCATGTCGGTTGTTTCTCCATTAGACCACAAGTAAGATAGACCACAAGTTGTAGAAATCCAAACTGAATCTGTTGGGCAAAGAGCAGAATATTCTTGTTCGTTAATAAAAGAGTAGCAGTTAACAATTGGTTCAGCATCAATGTCAACTACAGGTATAGCTACATATTCTATGTAGTTATCTCCAAATTGATCTTCGTCTCCTCTTACTGCTAAGCCAGGCTCAAAATCTCTTTGGTAAACTAAGTGAATATTATCATCTACATCGTAAGCTAATGAAGGAAACACACATTCGCCAATTCCATTGGTGCTAGGTAGTGGAGTTACGTCAACTTGACCTGACCATGAGCATCCACCATCACTTGATTTAGTAATGTAAATGTGGCGATAAGCTTGTGCTCCATTGTCAATGTTTTCCATTATCGCTGAAAAAGCTACATAAACATCTCCATCATCACCTAATCCCATATGCGGCATTCCTGATGAAGATACAAAGTACTGACCGCCATCTAGAGATGCAACCGCACCACCTATGCTGCCAAAAAATCCATCACCGTCTAAATCTAGAGCAGCACCGATAAGAACAGCATCGTTAGTTCCCATGCTTTCGTTCCAATACATTAACCCATTGGTATTAGGAAAATAAGACCAAGTATCATCTCCTTCTGTAACATCAAGATATCTCATGTTACCATAAGTAATATGCACCATGCCATTTGCGTCAATTAAAATTGCGCCAGCTCCATCTGTTGATAGTAATGTATCAGCAACACCATCGCCATCGGCATCAGATATTCCAATTGGCCCTTGAGATGGGTCAAGATTGGTTGAGCTTGGATCATAAGAAAATCCGTGGTCAATGAGTTTTGTCCACTCCCAAGTGTCTCCATTATCGGTAGATTTTGCCATAATTGCAGGAACCATATCTCCCCAATAAGCAACAGCAATTACACTATCTCTAACCTGCAATGTGTAGCTATCTCCACTCATTGAAGAGTAGTTAGTCGCATCAAGACCAGGAATAAATTCTCCCTGAATATCCCAAGTTAACCCGCCATCAAGAGAACGATAGTACAATAAAGCGCCATCAACACCTTGGAAGATGCCACCACCTAATCCGCTAGGTGCTCTAAGAGAGATATGATGAATTGAATTCCCATCATAACCGCCAGTTCCCATTCTGTTCCATATTTGGTCACCATTATTCAAGTCAGTTTGAATCCAACTTGCTGATCCAGGACCACCATTTTTAACCACGGTTAATTGGCTAAGATCCGTGTTGTGAGCAACAGAAACTTCTTTTCCAGAGCCTAAAACATCAATATTTGGCCAACCTGTTCTGCTGTTTTCAATTCTTGAAACAGGTAAAGTAGGAGAGGTGGTTGTAATGTTAAAATTGGTGTAACCTGTACCTCTATCAGATGCACCCATATCGTTAGTTAAACTTCTTGTAAAGACAACTGAGATGTTGCCATTGCCATGATTAACTATTCTATCTTGGCAAGCTGCATTCGATTGAAGATCGTAAGTAGTTTCGCCAACAAGTATCTCTGTTGTAGCTCTTTGAAATGACATAGGAGAAACAATAGGTGCGGGACGCTCTGAAGCTGGTTTTCCGTCAGCGTTTGTTTCGTAGCCAGTAATCATTTTTTTGTCGTACACCTTCGCCTCACTAGAAAGCGTTTTGATGGTTGATAAATTTGAACCTTGACCGTTGGTTTGAGCAAAAGAAGATAGCCCAAGACCTAATGAAAGTCCTATTAGTAAAGTTTTTTTCATTTTAAATAATTTAGTTTAACATTAATATTTCCAAAACAATTCTTGCGAAGGTACAAAAAAACGAAGCCGTTTTACAACAATAAAACGTCAATTATTGGAGACCAATTATTGAATTTCACAGATAAATTAGGCTTTTTTGTAGTTAATTCGTTTTATGAATCTGTAGTATGAGGATTAAAAATAGAGAGTAAAAACGCTGAATGAGCTATCTATAATGAATATCAATTTGGGTAAGAACAACATTTTTGTAAAAAGAAATAAGTTTATCTTCTCCTATCTTCCAATTAAATTGTTGGTAGGCTGTAAAGGCATTCTCACAATAGTAGGATAATTTTTCTGTATCGTTTAGTAATGTTTCTATTGCTAACAGAAGATTTTGTGTCGTTCTGTTTTGTATCGTTATCCCAGATTTTGTCTGGTTAAGTAGGGCTGTGGTTTCAGGTAAATCCACCGCGACACACGCAATTCCATAAGTTAGGTAGTTAAAAAACTTATTGGCAGGGCCAGCAAGTGTATTTCGTTCAAGGTTCGTGTTGGTGATCAATCCAATACTACAATTTTCTAGTGCGTTGCCAACTTTTTCATATCTTAACCATCCCGTTTCAATTATGTTTTCGCCTAATTGGTATTCCTTTATTTTTTTTTCTAAGTACTCTTTTTCTTCATTAAAGGTTTCGCCAATAATTTTGAGTTTTATAAGAGGGTGTTTGATTTTGAGTAACCTCATAACTTCAATGATTTCTTTTAGCCCTCTATCGAACCGCATATTCCCTTCATGCACCAAAATTGGATTTTCGAGTTTGCTCTTGTCGAATTTTGGAGGAAATACCTTTGGTGATGAGCAATTGTAAATTACTTCACTTTTTAGATTATGATTATGAAATAATAAATCGCCACGAGTAACCTGATTCGCTGAAATTAAAAATTTAAGTTTGGGTAGAAGCACTTTCCGCAATAGCGCATCTTTTTTATGTGCATTTATCCAAGGTTCGTGGGCATCGTAAATTACGTTAGTTTCAATTTCTGTTTCAATTTCTTGAGCAATATACAATGATTGAGGCTCGTGTGCATGGTAAACATCGGCACCGATAGAAATACCCACCTTAATCATTTCTTTAAAAAAATTACTTTGATTGATCTTATTTAATGACTTTTGTATGAGCCCTTTCGCGTGAGGAATTCCAATAATTTTAATTCCATCAATTTCAAGATCTCGTTCGCCATTGGGATTGAGTACATTGCCTCCTAGATCAACTATGCTGCCATCTGGTTCGGCTCCATGCAAGTAATAAACATCAAACCCGTGTTTTCTGAGAGATAGTGCTTCTTTGTAAAAGATTCGATCATCTTTTGCGCAGTGCTGTACAGCTAACATGCAGACTTTAATCATCCGTCAAAAATTTATGATAATAGTATTTAGAGCCAGCATAATGCACAAATCTAGCAATAATACTCGCGATAATTGCCCCCATCACACCATATAAAGGGATTAGAATTATGTTTCCAAAAACATTAACAATAGCCTCTGCTAGCGATACATTTCTGATTTCTTTACCCATAGATTTTGCAGAAAGAAATGTGTAAGGGGCACTTAACCCTCGAAATAAGTGAGCTATAGAAAGAGGTATGACGTATAATGCAACATCACTATATTCAGCTCCAAAAAGAAAAGATACAATTATTTCAGCAACGAAATAAAGTCCAATAACACAGGTAATTAGCCAGCTAGTATTGTAGAGAAAAAGTTTGTTGGGAATGCCATTAAGGGAAGCCATTTTCTTGAACATACTTTTGCTCATTGCTGCACTCATAATTGATATAGGTGAGCAAATCATGTTGGCAAGCGAGTAAAATCCGAGCTGAGTTATATTGATAAAGTAGGTAATAAATAGTTCATCGAGTTTAAAGGTTGATTGATTGGCTATTGCGCCAGTATAGTAGTGCCATCCATATTCCTTGTTCTTTTGGATAATCTCTTTTGTGTGTAGTTTAATGTTGTTAAAGCTTGGATTAAGCATTTTAATAGTAATGAGTAATGCAATAATAAAGCTGAGTAAGTTATATGTGATGAGCGACTGTACGGTTAAATCTCCATTATAATAGAATAAAGAGATTATGAGTAAAAATAGCGCTGTAGAAAAAACATCAAAAAGAGCGATAGGTTTTATTTGATTAGCACCAACACCAACTTCACTAACAAACATTTTGAACGGAATGACAAAACAAAGTGGGCTAATGATTAATAATATTTTTCCAATTTCTACTTTAAAAAGTCCATCAACGAAAAAACTGAGACCAAATATCGTGGAACTAAATGAAACTCCGATCAGCAAAGCGATAATTAACCCCGTTCCTATCAATTCGCGAGTTTTGGTCAAATCTGAAGTGCGAGCAAGCAGTACTTTGATTGAAGTATAAAAGCCAAATCGATAAAAAATGACCAGAAAGGAGTTTATACTACCAAAAAAGGCGTAAGTGCCATATTCCTCTACACTTAACGTTCGAGTTTGTAAGACTTTAATCAGCACTCCAAATAAAAGTACTCCTATTTGAGATCCAAATAAAATTCCCGCTTGCCTTACGTAGACTGACTTCTCTAAAATAAATTTAGCTTCTTTTTTCAGTTTTTTAAAAATCACAGAGCAGTGTATAAAGTCCCGAATATAGGCAGTATTAAAAATAATGTAGCATTAACGAACAAAATGTTTAAACATTTTAAAAAAATAGATAAATTTGCACCTTCTTAAAACGGTGGTTGTAGTTCAGTTGGTTAGAACGCCTGATTGTGGTTCAGGAGGTCGTGGGTTCAAATCCCATCTTCCACCCTTTAAAACAAAGCGATTGCGAGAATTCATCTTGTAATCGCTTTTTCATTTGCCCGTGATTTTCCGAAAATTTGACTATTAAATGGGATCAAGATCAAAAGTTGGGGACTAGGCATAAATACGAGTAAGTCTGAAAAGGAAAAACTCTTTGTTTCTCACACCTCTGAGTTGCGCTCTAAAAGCTTTTATTTTAGCATTAAAAG